>JAWOGF010000008.1:0-7748 GCA_046497075.1 Candidatus Saliniplasma sp. | reverse complement strand
GCGGGTTCCGTTCCTTTATTTTGGGTAACCTCGTACTGTTTGGGAGTTAGTTTCTTTTTTAGTTCTTCATCCGACGGTTTTTCGAGATCTTTATTCATATATCAACCACCTCCAGCTCTTTTAAAGCTTTTACGAATCAATTCTTTTCCTTCTTCATTTAAACCCAACTCTTCAACGATATCGATATCACCTTTTCCAGATACCAATCCATTGGCTCTAGCGACTGCGGTCGAGTTCACGAAGTCCTGGATGTCGGGGTAGATATATTTGAAAGCGCTGTACAAACTAGAATTCCGGCTGAGTTGATACTTTTGGTGATAATCTTCAGCCAGATAGAACTTTGAGTACTCTTCGATCTCAGTTTTCACATCCTCATCGAGTCTTTTCTGCATCTGCTCTTTAGATTCGACTGCTAACTTCTTCTGTTCATCATCGTGATAAAAGATCATCGTCATGTATTGTGTTGTTCTTCTGGTGGTAGGGTCGTGATTGTTCCAAAATATATCTAGTAGATCACTATACGTGATCTTTTTCGGGTCGTAATATACCTGAACTGTCTCGGTATGGTCTCCTAAGCTCCTGTATGTTGGGTTTTGTTTTGTTCCTCCAGCGTATCCTACACGGGTCCTAACCACACCTTTTTTTGAACCGAAAAGAGCATCCGGTCCCCAGAAACATCCCATGGAAAACGTAACAGTTTTTGTTTTTTTAGGTACCTTTGTATCTATTATAGGTATATCACCGGTTACCAAATCATCACCACTCTTCTTGGAGAACCAAGCCATCGTCAATATGAGATTTAACGTCAATCTTTGCATCGGTATCAAAATAACATCTTCAAGGAATTTCATAATACTCACTCTCTGGTATTAACACTGTTATCATACTATTTATAGATGACTAAAAAATCAAAAACTTGATAATGTAGTGAGTATTTAATTTAGAGAAGGTGTATTTGAGTAAAGGTGATAATCCATGAGTCAACAAAGATTTCCAAAGATAGAAGTTGAAACTTTATCCGGTAAAGAGTTGGTACTGCCAGATGACGCTGAGGGCAAGGTCGTATTGATAGGCGTAGCATTCGTTAGGGAAGCCCAGGGCATGTTGGATTCATGGATGAACTACTTCGAAGAACTTTGTCAAGGGAAGGAGATTTACGAACTTCCGATCATAGAAAGTAATCTCTGGAAGATATTCTCAGGATTCATCGATGGAGGCATGAAGTCAGGGATTCCTGAGAGAAAGCATGATTTCGTCGGTACTCATTACGGAGATGCGTCGGAATTCAAGGAAAAGTTGGGGATCCATGATGCTAATTTCGGCTACGTCTTTCTCATCGACGAGAACGGATATATCAAATTTAAAGGGAAAGGTTATGCAGATGAAGAGGGTAAAAAGGAGATGTTGAAGCATGTCAAGAGAGTTTGTGGACAATAGCACCGATAGATTTGCCAAACCAAGGGTCGTTGTCAGTAGATGTTTAGGATTCGAAAATTGTAGGTACAATAGCCAGATCATCTCATCGGATGAAGTAAAAGAGATGAGGGATCATATAGACTTTATAACCGTATGTCCGGAGTCCGATATCGGTTTGGGAGTTCCAAGAGATCCTGTCCGATTGGTATCTAACGGTGAAAAGAGGAGATTAGTACAGCCAAATACCGGTAAGGATTTTACCCGTGAGATGAAAGATTTTGTTGAAGATTTTTTGACACAACATTCAGATGTAGATGGTTTCATACTCAAAAGTAAATCACCCTCGTGCGGGTTGAAAGAAACCAAGATATACACTGGTATCGATGATCATTCCACAAGGGGAAAAGGTGCAGGGTTTTTTGGGAATGAAGTCTTAAAACGTCATCCGAGAAAAGCTATAGAGACCGAGGGAAGATTAAGGAATTACCAGATCAGAGAGCACTTCCTCATTAAAATTTACGCTTTCGCAGATTTTAGAGAGCGAAAAGGATCTCAAGATTTTAAAGAATTGAAAGAATACCACGACCACAACAGATTACTCTTCGAATCATACGATGCAGAAATGTACCAAAAGATGGATGAGATACTTGAACAGAATGAGGATATGTCTGAACTCTACGATCGTTACGAGGACCTTCTTTACGAACTTTTTAACCAAGCACCACAGTGCGAATCCAAGATACTGATAATGAATGAATTGTTTCAAGACTTTAAAGATATGATAGATAAAGATGAGAGAAACTTCTTCAAAGATTCGTTAGAGGATTACAGTAAAGGTAATACATCGTTTAACGTGCCTTTATCGATCTTATATACATGGCTTTTGAGATTCAAAGATGCAAACTTGAAAGATCAAAGTTTTTTCTACCCTTATCCAAAAGATCTGGTCCGTCTCGAGGACGTTAGAACATGTATCTCTAGGGATTATTGGAATTTTTGATCTCTGTGAATAAACATCGGCTAATAGATTTGCTTACAACAAAGCAGAATGTTTTTGTAGAAACAGATTAGTTAGATACTAGAGTTGGTAGATATGAAATTTAGGAGTTTATTTATAGCTCACACACCGGGCGCGGATAAAGAGGAACATCATGTAAAACTTGAGACGGATAAGTATCTCCTCCGTGTAAACTTGGTGAAAAACCAGGATGAAGCACTAGAAGTAGCGAAGGACATGGCGAAAAATGAAGGTATCCAGTCAATAATATTATGCCCTGGTTTTACACATCAGAACGTAGCAGAGATATCTCAAGCTCTAGATGGAGTAGGCGTGACGGTTGCAAGAGGAGACGGTCCCAGCAGCCGGATAGCAAAAGAAGCTATGGAAAAGGCCGGATGGTTCGATTGATCCACAATTTCATAACGATAAACATATATCTAAGTTCATATTTCCACTTTGGAAATGGTGAAAGACGTGAGTGGATCTAAAGGTAAAATCGTAGAGTACGAACCATCCATGGCCAAGGACTTAGCTGTGATGTTGAACAAGTTCAAGGAGTCTTGGCCAGGAGGTTTTAGCGGAGGAGTCCCTTTCGATGAAGAAAGGGTCAGGAATTGGTTAGATGAGAGTTCTTCTCTTGCTGACTTCATCGCTTTAGATGAAGATGACATCCCGGTGGGTCTCTGTACTCTTTTACCTCATTGGAGAGAGGAAGATGCAGCTTATGTCGGAGTACTCGGGGTAACTCAAGAAGCTAAAGGTAAAAAGTTCGGTAAACGTCTTCTGTTGAGATCTATAGAAAAAACCATCGAAGAGAGAATCAGTAGAGTCGACATCCACACTTGGTCCGGTAATCTGAAAGCCATGCCCCTGTACAAAAAAGTCGGGATGTTTTGGGTACCTGATACGAGCGTTTACATGCAGAACTATATTCCATTACTTCGTCAGAATGAATTTACTAAAGAATGGCTCGATGTACACGAAGATTGGTACGAGTACCAAGTCAGGGAGTTAAAACAGGAACCCAACGATATGACGGTTGACGGAATGAAGATATATCGGTACAGATTCGAAGTTGATGGCGACTGGATGGAAGTCGATATCGATCGATATGGATGGGGTATCACAGGTATCAGTAGAAAATTGGGCGATGAGAAATTTACGGTAAAATCTAAGGTCGATTCACACGATATCTACATGGGTATAGAGAACAGTTACTCCATCGAGATCGAGAATCATACCCAGGAGGATAAAGAGATAGAGATAGATGTAAAACCTTTCAAGGGATTGAAATTTAAAGATGACTTTCCTACGTCTGTCACCGTGGATAAGGGAACGACCAAGACCATCTCTCGTGAGTTCATCGTGAACAAAGAAGCTAAAACATACGAGTCCACCCACAAATCTTCTGAGTCGATCAAAACGAACTTGAAAATGAGAGATAAAGAATTTACACTGAACACTGGAGGTAAGATCAAATCTGCTGTTGAGATAGACGGTTCTAGCGATATTTACTACCTGTTTTCCAAAAAGGAAAAAGAGGTTTACTTCGATCTCAAAAATAATACTGAACAAGTGCTAAACGGTGAGATCAATTTCAAGATAGATGGGGATGAGAGTAAGAAAAAATTCGAGTTGGAAGAGAAAGAGAACGGAGGTATCAGTTTACCTATAAAATTGGATTTCAAGGATGAGGACGTTAAGTATATCGAACTGACCCCATTCATTGAAAAAGAGGATGGATTATTCCCCATGGAAACCTATAAGCATCCGCTTGTTAACGATGTTGAAGGAAAACTGACATTTGCCGAGAAGGAGGACGAGGTATATCTAGTCAACAATGAAGTAAAGGTGAAGGTTGAGTTGGAAGGTGGAAACGTTATCGTTAGTGAAATGGGTAGGGATTCTGAGTTGCCTTTCCAATTTACTCAACAGACCGGTCCTCCTTTTGGTAGAACTCAGGACTCGACTTTGAAGTATGATCACGAACTCGTGGATGATGATAAAGGACTTCATCTTTTACTTCAAGTAGAAAGCCTGCACAAACCAGGTTTAGTTATAAAAAAGCATGTAAGGATCCAGAAGAACTCGTCGGAAGTAGAATTCTGGTCTGAACTGGAGAACGTGAGTGATAATTCCATCAACAGCGCCACTGAGACCAGCACTAGAAGATGGAGTTTTGATGTTGAACCTTATCAAAGTAAAGCAAAGGTATTCACCCCCCTCGCAGATAAAATCGTCGAAAGTCCTCCTGGTACAGATATGTTATCTGCAACGATGATGCCTACCGAACCGGAGAAATGGAAAGAAACTTGGACAGCCTACGAAGATTTGGGGGACGGAGCCGTTTCTGGTTTGATGTGGAGTAATGAGAATATAAAAAGGATAAATCTTATTTCTGGACTGTTGAGTGAATTAAAAAGCATCACAAAGGAACTCGGACGGGGAGAAGATTTCGAAACCGCTCATCTGTGGATATCTGTTAAAAAATCTTCTTTGAATTCTTTCAGGGATACTTGGAATAGATTGGTTGGAAGAAGAGAGTTCAGTCAATATGAACGTGTATACGGAAAAGAACAAAGAAAGCACATAGAGGTTAGACTTGACGATAATATACTTGAAGCAGGTAGTCTGTCAAAAAGAAAGGTGATCGTTGATAAAGTCGTAGATTATCCGATGCCCGGTGAGTACACATTTAAATTCCCTGATCACATGAAATGTTCTTTCAGCAATGGTGAAGATAGGATAAAGATATCGGATGATGAACAAATTCTGGAATTAGAAGTTGATATCGAAGTATTCGAAGAACCGTCGAGTAGTGTTGATAATATCTTGGTTCATTTCAGCGGTGAACTGGAACTGGATTTTGAACTACCGGTGATCATAGTCGGGGACGATGAAGTAACGGTTGAAGAAGAAACCAAGGAAGGTAAGAAAGTCCTGCACGTAGATAACGGCGAGATCCAGTTCGATGTTCTAGACGGTTTTGGAGGAAATCTGATAAGACTTGTAGATTCTGAAGGGAACACTTACTTCTATGACAGGTTTCCAGAACCGGGACCAAAGATTTACTTTGAAAATCATATAGGTGGGATAGAGCCTAGATTGATACTTCCAGATGATCTAGAAGAATTTTACGAGATAGAAGATGTATCATCCAAAAAATTTAGTAACGGAGTATGGAAAGGTGTAAAAGTTGATCTGACGATTGAGAAGCTCGATGAATTGAGAGGACAAAAGTTCTCTATAAGATACTTGACTTTACCTGGAACTAAACTCATAAAAGTAATATTGGTTCATGATAATCCGAAAGCTAAAGAAGTGAGATGGTTAGGTGAATTCTTTATCGACGTTCTACTTAACAAAACTTTGAAAGATACATTAGTCGAGTGCCCCGGTAAATACGGCGATTGGAAACGAAAGTATCGGACTCAAAATTTCATGGTCCCTGCAAATATCGAAAGACCCTGGTTTTACTTTACCGATGGAGATATCTCTATAGGAGGATTTGGAGTTGAAGATTCTCTCGCCTATTCTACGGTGTTGTGCAATGATGAGATCCATATGGGGTTCTTGGCAGCTAATATGATGAGTCAGCCCTTTGGTAGTGAGAAGGTAGAACTGGGAGTAATATTGGATACAACTAAAGATGAGATAGAAACTGCAAGAAAAGCTTTGACCTCTCGGTAAAACTTTCGAGACAAATTTATTTACTTTGGTATTTCATTACAAATTATGGATGTTAGAACCGAGGGAGTCTCTCTCTTACTCGATAAGTTGGACTCCATCGATGAGCGAAAGTTAGAAGAAAATAAGATCGGTGAGGATCGGAAGTTAGAAGAAAATGAGATCGATGAGATCGTTGATCATCCCGATATCCAGCGCTGGTTGAAAGCCTACGATTGGATAGAAGATCAAGAAGCTAAGTTTAAACAGATTTTGAGTGAATTGCCTGAAGGGATGAATTACGACTCTGTAAAGGGTGAACAGACGATCCAAGAGCTGTGGAAACAGAAGATCGATTACGGATTTAGAAAGGTCATGGAAGATATAGAACCGATGAAATCATCCATCGATGAGATAAGAGGGTATGATTGGGGATCGACGGTTAAAAAAGCTAGAGAGTACTTACCGGAAGATACTGAACTAGAACCGGTTTTGGTGGTAACTGTAGATGGTTTCAACGGCGGCATGTTCCGTTACGGAACGGTCTACCTCTCGCTGGTATACTTCGATCCTTCTCTGATATCGGTAGATACTTTCTCCCATGAATTGCATCACATGGGTGCTGAGTACTGGTGGAATAAAGATCCACGGATTCAAAACTATCAAAATTCTGATGATAAACAGAAACGCTACATAGCACACCTTTCTACTTACCTTGTGGGGGAAGGTCTAGCCAACGCTTTCTGTTCTCCAAAAGCTTTGGCAGAGGTAGATGGGGAAAGCACGGAACAGCATAATGAAATGGTCCGATATTATCAGGAGAATTTCGATAAGGTCTTCGATAAACTTGAAAACTTGGTTAGAAAGATATTAGATGATTCAGATGATGCTTCCGGACTGTATAACGAATTCACAATGGATAGGGAGAATAGAGGTATACCTCCAGGGCATTTCCTTTCTGGTAAGATGGTTCAAATTATGGATAGGTCATCTAACGTATCCAGGGACGATATAATTAACTTGATCAAGGAACCATTCGATTTCTTAGAACTTTATAATATAGCTGCGGAAGAACTTGACTATCGTAAATTTTCTAAGGAATTAATAGATGAACTGGGATTTTTCTTGGAGAAAAATAAAAAATGAGATATAATCGTTTTTAAAGCCATTCTTTTCTTCTAAAATAAACGACCATTATGAGAGCCACTATTAACATACCTGTCAAAGTGATAGGGTAACCAAGGTACCAGTTGAGTTCCGGCATATTTAGAGGTGAAGAGCTGGGATCGAAGTTCATACCATAGATCCCCGCTATGAATGTAAGGGGGATAAATATCGTTGCTATTATCGTTAAAACTTTCATCACCTCATTCATCCTGTTGCTGATACTCGATAGGTAGAGATCGAGTAGTCCCGAAAGCATGTCCCTGTTAGTTTCGATAGTATCTACGACCTGTATAGTATGATCGTATACATCTCTTAGATAGATCCTAGTGTCGTCTCTTATGAGGTGGGAATCTTCTCTTAAAAAACCGTTGATGACTTCTCTCAAAGGCCATACTGATTTCCTCAAAGTGATCATATCCCTTTTGGTGTTGTGGATCCTGTACAATGTTTCTTGTTCGGGGTTATCGATGAGTTCACCCTCGATGTCCTCGATCCTCTC
>JAWOGF010000006.1:0-5518 GCA_046497075.1 Candidatus Saliniplasma sp. | reverse complement strand
ATCAACTATCAATATCTCATGATCCCTATCTGATAGTGCTTTGTTCACATCGTCCAGTACTTGACCGATGGATTCCTCCTCATTCATCGTGGGTATAACTACAGATATCTTCATACAAAACGAAAAAAAGATGGGTCCTTTATAATACTTGCTAAATGCTAACTATACTATCTAACTATACTATAATGGTCTATCGGATTCATCCGGTCTCTTTCCGAATAATTTACATCCAAAGTAACCAAGGAAGGCGGGTATCAGTCTTGTAAAATACCAAAAGTTCATCTTGTGATCCAGCATATCTCCTGGAGAATAATCTTTCCATAAACTCCCGTGTTTCATTGTTAATTGCTTTCTACCGAATCCATTCCAGAAAGCCTGTTTGAAAAATCCAAAAAATGAACCTCTCGTTCTGTGGTAAACAATAGCGTTTTCGTTAAACCCGATCTTGGCACCAGCTTCAACTGCTCTGTAATTTAGATCGATATCTTCTGCAGTCTGGAACCAGGTGTCGAAGCCGTCTATTTCTTCATATATATCCCGGTGATAAAGTAGATTACAGCTTGGATATGTGATATCGTATCCCTTGTAGAATAGTTCTACCCTTTCCAGCTCTTCGAAAGCATGGTATCCGATCTGGATGGTTTTACCAGCCACGACATCATACTCTTTAGCGGTTTTTCTCATCTCTTCAGCCCAGAATGGGTTTACGATAACGTCACCATCTATAAACGCTAGTAATTCACCATCCGCTTTTTTAACACCAAAATTTCTACCTCTACCTCTAGTACCACCTTGGATGAAAAGATTGATAAAATCATGCTCTTTTGAATATTCTCGGACGATATCCTGGGTCCTGTCCTCACTACGGGCGTCGACAATTATCACTTCTAACGGTTGTTCCTGAATTATCAGACTATCAAGTAAATCTGGCATGTCTCGCTCCTCGTTCTTGACTGTTATGATGACGCTGATTTTCATGGTCCTCGCCAACATTATCAATAGGGTGTTTTATATTTTCTCCTATCTTTGAAGAGACTTTTTATTATCTTCGGGAAAAGTTGTTAAATGAGAAAGAAGTAGGGTTCAGTGAGCATGTCTGGAGAGATGGCTTTTTTTGCCATCCAATTAACCCCTCCAGGCATGCTCATTTAACCAATGTTTTTTAAATGAGAAGCATATTTTAGTTTAGGTTAATTGGATGGTTAAAGGAAATATCAGGATAAACAAAAGTGAAGCTAGGCGAGTTGAAGACGGAAAAATCGTGAAAGATCTACCTCTAATAAATTACAATGGTGATCTTTTACCCCTGTTTAAGGTAATCAGTCCATCGCATTGCAAAGAATGTGGATCTAAACTGCATATCAACAAAAGTAGAAAACGGTATGTATTATCCAGTTATGAAACTATAGAGATTCCAGTAAATTATTGGCAGTGTAGTAACGAAGATTGTGATTCATACTATACTGACGATATCGTTGGTGTAACAGGTAGTAAAAATTATAGTGACGAATATTTGGACAAGTTATTCCATACACGATATAACTCAAAGACCAGTTTATTCAACACACGAAAAGCAGGTGAAATATTAACTGGTAATCTAGGTGAAAAAACCAGAACTGCCTGTCCATCTACTCTATGGAAATATGACCAGGAGAAAGGTAGTATCTCATTAGAAAAACTGAGGAATACGAATGTTCAATTCGACGGTACAATTTACTGTGATGGTTACTGGGTAAAAAATGGTTGGAGAAAATTTCTAGAAAAAAGCAGAGGGCGGGAATTCGATGAGAGTGAATGGAAGAGAGTAAGGTACAAGTCGATCTATGTTGTCGCTACTTCCGACAAAGTTGTACTAGATTTTGCCATTACCGAGAGGAGACCACCATACTTTGTATTGATCCCTCTTTTCTCTCGGATAAAGAAAAGATTTGATAGAAACAGTATCAAAAAGATCGTTTCAGATGAAGATTCAGCCATCATAAATGCTGTATCTAATGTTCTGCCAGATATACAGCATTCTTTTTGTGTGTTCCATCAATTGAAAAATTTGTCCAGAATATATCTAGACGATTTTAGATATATGGATAAAGTACCAGAAAAGGATAAAATATTCTATGAAATTGGTAAAAAGTTGATTATGTCTGAAAGTGTGGTTGAATCTACAGCAATTCTTAAAAAATTAGAAAAAATGCTGAAGAAGGGTTTAACTCATACATCCAAAAGAGCTATGAAGTTTCTTAAAGATAAATACAACAAAAATAGAAAACTGCTTGAAAAAGGCTTCTCTCCAGAAACTAACAATGTGATGGAACAACTGTTTTCGTTTATCAATGATTTTGTTTTCCAAGCTAGATCATTCAAAATACTGTCCGGGTTGAAAAACTGGGCTTCTAACCTGTTTTACATCTGGAATAATCGTGAGTTCAATACTGGTAAGCTTGCTGGACTGTCACCTCTGCAGATATCTAAACGGTTGAAACCTGGTTAAGATTCTAACTGCCTTTTAATGTAAAACATACTTACTATTGGTTGCTGTAGAGTGTACTCTCTCTCAAACTACTAAATCAACTAGCTCTTTTTGATATTTCTCAAAAATTATCCGCCTATCTGATAATTTTTGCTAGAATTTTTAAGGGTTTAGCCCAACATTTCCATTTTTCAAAAATGGAGAGGGAATCCCGAAAAAATTAAAAAGTCTCTCTTTGAAATAAATGATTTATATATATGAAGATTATTTAGATAATATATTCAGGTGTAAAGATTGAACGGCGAGAAAAAAGTTTCAGTGATCATCAACGCCTATAACGAGGAGGGAGATATAAGCGACTGCCTCGATTCGCTAGTTGAACAGGGTTTTGATGATTTCGAGCTTGTTGTAGTAGATGATGGATCAACTGATAAAACCATTGACATTGTCAAAAGTTACAGTGATAATCTCGATTTAAAGATTCATCGAACCGAACATATGGGGTTGCAAAAAGCCCGGAAAAGGGGTATAGAAATATCGAGTGGTGAAATAATGATCATCGTTGATGCGGACGAAATTTTGGAACCTGATTTTATAGAGAATATGTTAAAACCTTTCTCAGATGATGAGGTCGGAGCAGTTGGAGGCATTTTGAAATCTTTCGGAAAAGGATGGGTGACAGAAGCTTACGGTACGCTCAGTGAGATATTTTATAGTATGAGGACGAGCGGAGAAGAGGTTGATTGGATCCAGGGAGGTTGTTCCGCATTCAGAAGAAAAGCTTTGATGGAAACAGGTGGGTTCACTACTCAAGACACCAGTGAAGATAAAGACATATCGTGGAAATTGAAAGATGCTGGTTGGAAAGTTGTGTTGAGCAGAGACGCAATAGCACATCACAAGGACCCCCAGAACATGGGATCTGTTATGAATAGAGAATACCACATAGGCGAAAGGGAATTCTCATTGTTGAAAGGACATACAGGAAGGTTTAGCTGGAAAGAATTGAGCAGATTCTATCCTCTTGCAGGTTTGATTTTACTAGCATTTGTACCATTCTATTTGCAATTGATATTCCTCTTGATAGCTGGTGTTTTTTTAACGTGGATAGGTCTTGTGTATCTGATCCATAAGAACGTTGAAGACGCTAATATCTGTATTTCTGTTAAAAGTTGGGTAGTGCTTACGATGATAAACTTGGCTTGGAGTACTGGTTTCATTAAAAGCGGTTTAAGGTTGTGATCTTTCTTTCTTTTCGATCATGCCTTTGAAAAAATCAAGATACTCTTTTTTTGAAAGACCATGAGTTACGTGTGTTTTTAGGTCTTTCCAGACCTCATCTATGAGTAATTTTTCTAGTTCCACCACCGTTTCATATTTACAGATATCCATCCCTTGGTTGTAATTAGCCTCCCTTGCTATTATTGGCAATCCACAAGCAGAAGCTTCTTGGAAAACGGTCGGTAAACCTTCAAGAGTTGCAAAGTGCAGCAGGAAGTCTCCAGCTTGATAGTATCTATGAAGATTATCATGTTCTACAAATCCTTCATATCTTACGTTGGGGTACTTTTCACTGAGTTTTCTTCCGTAATCTGTTTTTCCGATTATCATGAATGTAATATCATCGAGTTCTTTCGATCTTTTCAAGAGTTCATCTAGGAGTTGATGACGTTTCCTTCTGCTGTGACTTCCGACTATCAATGCGATAATATTGTTTTTATCGATATCTAGCTCTTTTCTGATTTTATCCTTCTTTTTCTTGTTAACCTTCTTAAATACAGTAGTATCTATAGGCAGAGGCAGAACGGCAGTTTTTTTGGAATCTATGTTCCTTTTTTCACATTCTTTTTTCATATATTCAGTCTGAACGATGACGCCTAAAGTTTTCTTGAGGACGATCTTTGAAAGAATATTATTTATCAAGAACGATTTCGCCCTGTTTATCTTAGTCTCGTATACTTCATCTTTATAGAAGTGAAAAGTATCGTCATTCAATCTTATTATCGTTTTTTTAAGATCTGCGGAGAGTAAGAAAGCGGGCCCATATTCACCGTACTTATGAGGTAAAACAATCAAATCTGGGTTGTGATCCTTATCGTACCTCTTCAAAGTTTTTGAGGTTGAGATCATTCCTTTAAACCCTTTCTCAGAAGGATATTCGTATATAACTTCGCTGATATCATCATCTAATTTCTCTTCATCATAAAAACCAAAGAATTCGATTTTAAAATTGTTTCCGATAAGATCTAAAAGATTGCTGAATAAGGTCTGTGTTGAAGAAGGGAAGTATGACCCGATGAAGAAACTGATCTTTTTCTTCATGATGTGGTTACCTCACGTATATCAGATATGACCATCGTTTTACAACGCTTGTGAAATCGATTATCCATCGTCAATCTAAAACGGACTTCCTCTTTAATAGTTTACCGTCCTCTAAATAGGATGTGGTTAGTTTTAAATACGAATACAGGCTTAAGTTTGCTAGATACATGGACAGAGATAAAATTCTCATAGTTATCCCGGATCTCCAGCTTGGTGGTGGGGCCCAGAGGATAGCTGCGGAAGTCGGATCAAATTTGAATAAGAGAGATTACGAAGTCACGTTTTTTACCGTGTATGATGAAGACAATACCTACGAATACGATGGTGAGTATATAACTCTTGATAGACCACGCAGCTCTTTACCACTGGGATTTTCACTCAATATCTTGAGAGCCGGTCGTAGGATCGCTAGGATCTGTAAAGAGAGAAACATCGATACGGTGATCTCTTTCATGATGATGGGGAATCTGGGGGCGGTGTTGAGTAGAGTTCTGTTCCGTAATAAAGCGAAAGTTGTGGTTTCTGTAAGGAACAACCCGCTGAAGTCTGATAAAAAATCACGATGGCAGAAGAAGATGCTGTATGGTAAAGCGGATAAAGTGGTGGCTCTATCTGAAGGTGTTGAGCACATATTGAAGAAAGATTTTTCTCTTAGTAATACTACATACATTCACAACATACAGGATATAGAAAAGTTCAATAAATTAGCTGAGAAAGAAGTTAAGGAAG
>JAWOGF010000024.1:0-59060 GCA_046497075.1 Candidatus Saliniplasma sp. | reverse complement strand
TATGTATGACATTTTAATTACGTTTTTGAAGGTATAAAAATATTTGGGTGAGTATTCAAAACTTCTGTAGTGAAAATATTTATATCTAGGCCTTTTCTAGCAAGGAAATACATTTGGGCCTGTAGCTCAGCTAGGCAGAGCGATCGGCTCTTAACCGATCGGCCGGGGGTTCGAATCCCCTCAGGCCCGCTATATGATCTCAGATCTTTCGTGATTTTTTAGATATATAGTATATTTAATTTAAAATATAACGAATTAATGTGCTGTTTAAATATTAAATTCGTACAAAATTTTAAATACCCATATTGTATTTTGATGTTAGTTATAAAGGTGGAAAAAGTATGATAACATCAACAAATATGATGGGTACATTGATGCAGATGGATCCGTTATCTGGAGTTTGTGCCGGCAGCATGTGCATGTTAAGTATTGTGCCGTTTATCATCTGGTTATTGATCGGCATATGGATGTACAAAGATGCGAAAAAGAGAGATGAGAATGCTGTACTCTGGCTCATAGTTGGTCTAGTAGCAGGTATTATCGGACTAATCATTTGGTTCGTCGTCAGACCGGATATGGCAGAGGTAGAACGTAAGAAACAAGGTGGGTACCAGCAACAACAGTATCAACAGCCACCACAGCAACAGCAGTACCAGCAACAACCACCACAGCAGCAACCACAACAACAACCACAGCAACCACCGCAGCAACAGCAGCAAGCAAAACAATGTCCAACCTGTGGTCATCAGATGAGGCACATAGGGCAGTATGATAAATGGTACTGTGATAATTGCCAAGAGTACAAGTAAAACCCCTTAACCCCCCTTAATCTTTTTTTATATAATCTTTTTAAGCTAGATTTCCAAGCATCTTTGAGATCTAGTATCTTGCTGCTCTACTTACTGTACTGTTTTGATCCATCGATCAATGATTCCTATTTGAAGATAAGTATCAACTATTTCAGGACTAGGTATATTTACATCAAAAGCAGATGAAAAAAAATAAGAAAGAAAGGGGTTTTTATTTAGTCGAAGTAGGCCTTTACTTCGTCTTTGAATAGGTAGATCAATATTACGATACTGATTATCGTCCCGATTGGGAAGTTCAGTAGACCTAATATCGCTAGTATGATAGCGACGATACGTGCCCATCCTTGACCTTTCCAAAGACCAAATGCCACTACGAAATACAGCAGTGCTATGATTCCGAAAACAGCCCAGCATATAATCCCTATATCAGCAATAAGAGGAACATCCATAGGGATAATGGCGGTCATCATTACAGGTACGGAGAGCATCAATAAACCGCCGATTATATACAGGACTGCCAGAATAGTTATTCCTGTTGGTCTTTCTTTAGGTCCTTGTCCACCCGGTGGAGGTGGAGGTTGTTGATATTCCATTTTTTCATCCTCAGAGGTGAAATGTATTTAAGGTATAAATAAATTTGGATAAAATCATTTTTTACACATCAGATTCAAAACCCGGACAGTCGGACGTCCCCCTCTCATATTCACATCTTTCGCATATCTTTTTGATCTTCTTCATCCTCAAAAACGTATAGAAACTGGCAGCGTTTATGCAAAGGATGAATAGGATCAATCGTAAAATGAAGATAATAGGTAATGAAAATATACCGATAGTGAAAAATCCTATACCAATCCCTAAAAATATCTTGATGATGATCTTCCCCGTTTTGACCTCAGATAGAGGAGTTAAACTCAGAAACTGCAGCGATCCTGATAAAATACCTATCAAAAATGCATGACTTGTATTTACCCGTATAATACCCAATATCCAAAGGATTATTAAAAAGATGGCTATGGGGTAAGCTGTAAAACATCCAACACACAGTTTTCTATCCCCCAGATGATATACGTCATCTTTGAACTTAGAACATGTTGGATGATGAGATAGGAGATAATCTTTTTTTTCTCGAAGAACATGGAGAAATTCTCTGAAGTCTTCTTTTGTCTCCCCGGCCATCATTCTACCTTTTCTAATCCTTGGTTAAACCTATAACAAATAAAATCAAGCCTATCGTGATGAAAACTATCATCATCGCGATCGAAAAATTCGTTGAATATACTATCCCAGCACTATCCTCTAATTCTGTGATATTTTCCATTATCTTTGGAAATAGGTACCAAGCTATACCGTACCAGACCATCAGGAAAGAAAATAGATAGTAGATTCTATGATAAGACTTTTTTTTGTAATTAAAATTCAGGCCATCATCCATACTCATATCCCTCCTATACTCACTGTAAAGTTATAGCTGCCATGTACTAACATAGCGAGTAGTATGAAAAGTAAAAGATAGAACAAACGCCCTTTTTTCCTCCAAAGCCCTACACCGATCCCTGCTAAAGCACTTCCTATGAGATGGACTGGCATGGAGAATCGCATCAATAAAAGATATAGGCTGTCTCTCGTCGAGTATACTACAAAAAATTGCTGAAAGTAAGAGTAATTTTCTATCAAGGCGAATCCCAGTCCGGCTATCATACCAAAAAAAGCCCAATAAAATAAAGGTATCTTCCCGGCTTCATTTTTATCTAAAAGGAAAAATCCAGCGGCTTTAGTGGGCTCCTCCGTTAGTGGTGCGATGAATGTTACGAGGAAAAGGATAAAAGCAGTAGGACTCAACAGTCCGATAGGGGATATCATCGATGCATATATGGTATTAGAGATGGAAGCTATAAATCCAGCTGTAGCACCGAAACAGAGAAAAGCGAATATCATCGTAGCAGTGACATACCTTCTTTCACTCCTCTGTTTAGAAGGGAAAACCTGATCACCTTTATTACCTAAATATCCCGATAATCTATTATGGAGTAAAATGATCCAGAAGGGGGCGAAAAATCCGACACCTATCAAGTAAAAAGTCGAAAAGAAACCGAATATAGAAATCATCGAGAACGCTAAGAAGAAAACCTTGTGTCTATGTGTAGTTTTAAAAACTCTATCACCGTAATTAGCGGCTTCCTGATTTGATTTCTCATCCGGTAGTATTGTATTGATCTCTTCTTGAAGATCTTTATGAATAGAGATTTTTTTCGATATCCGATATAATGTGTAATAGAATACGGCAGGCCAGATAGGTGTAAATGAAAGGGCTATCAAACCCTTTTTGGAAATTTTTCCTTCCAGCATATAAGAATTAGCTTTGCTTATCGCATATTGATCGGCTATAAATTTCGAATTATTGGAAGCATTATTATTTCTAGGATTAGAAGCAGTCTGAACCTTGGTTTTCAAATCCTTTATTTTTACATTTACATGATCTTCAGTGGTATCTATGTAGCGGAGGATGTAAGGGATATTTATGGCATATATTGGACCGGTCAAGAAGAGGGACATTATATAATATGTAAGTGGGGCCTGAAGTAGAAAAAGAATGATACCCAAAAGAAGAGTTAGTATAAGAGATACTGAATGTAATGCAACGACATTCTTTAAGGATGGAAGACCCTTTTTCGATTTTGGTGAGATACCACTTGATTTTCTAAAGACCATTTTTAACCTGGTTGAAATTAGTTACCATCTTATTAAAATTTTATTTATACTTCTTACAGTTATCACAATACCACCTATCATACTCTTCTATATAACGCATCTTGCTTCCACAATCAGTGCAATGATTTTTTATCTGCTGTTGTGATGGCTGCTGTTTTTCAGGTGGAAGAATCTTGTAACTCTGGCACTTATCGCAGAACCATTTATCATACTCTTCTATATAACGCATTTGATATCTACAATCGGGGCACTGTTTTCGTCTAGTTCCTCTCTGATAGTATTGGGGTGAACTCTGCTGTTGTTGGGATGGGCCCTGTTCTTGTGTTCGCTGATGATAATCTTTTTGTCGGGAATACTGAACGCCTTGTCCACCCTGAGTACCTTGTCTCCCCCCGATAGGAACATGCCTTGACGGCAGTTGATCTTCGAACCTCCACTGGTTTTTGAAATGTTCATTGTAATCCTTGATTATAGAATACATCCAATAATACATGAAAAGACCACATACACAAGAGATGAGGAAGTACACAACAAAATTTCTTTTTTCAAGGGTTTTCCAGGAGGGAACCACTAAAGATTTACCTAGTTTATTACTGGCGATCCTTGTATTCTCCATGAAAGCAGCGACTCTTTGATGATGTGAATATATATCTTTCATTAGGAAGTATAGTACGTATAATATCCCGATCCAAGGTATGACAAGTGCTAAAATAGTATACAATATAGGGTTTTTTTCTGATTCCTCAGATAACGATTCAGCTAAGATCGATCGAAGAGTAGCTAGTTCCTGGGTAAGATCAACCTCTGATTGCGACTGCTTTTCTTCAAAATATTCTATCACACCTTCCATCAGTAAATGATCTCTCTTGAAATGCTTAGTCCGCCTTTTGATCATCAGATACCAGGGATAAGCAACGAAAAATGCCCATGCGATGATGCCGACCCCGATCATTATGAAAGCAGCCGTACCGCCTAGGATCTGCTCGGTAAAAAGAAAACTGAAAGATATAAAGAGAGCGATCCCTAATATAGCCCCTCCCAGTAACGGGGAAAGCACCCATAGCGGAGACATAATGTTATCTGTTACGCCTCTTCTCCGTTTAGCTTCATCTATTTTCGATCGTCCGCTGGGACGCCCACCATAGCGTTGTCCGTAAGTCTTTCTCTGGTTCAAAACCAAACCTCCTGTTTTAATATGGAATGTAAAAGGCCTATTTAATAATTAGGACTTGAAATAAAAAGGTAAGATTTATGTCATACTTTATCGATATAACAATAGATGACTTACGGAATTGGCCAAACATCCTTGATCCGAGCTAAAAATATCGAGAAGATCTGGGGCATAGATGAACTCTATTTGAAACTTGAAGGAGAGAACCCTACTGGAACACATAAAGATAGATTGGCGATCCAGCATGTCGACGACGCGATAATCCGGAACTATGATACAATCACCGTGGGCTCGTGTGGGAATTACGGTGTTGCTATGAGTTTCGTAGCGAGAGAATCTAACCTTGACTGCAAAGTATTTCTTCCTAAAAAATATACTGGAGAGAATGTCGAACAGATGAAAAGGTATGGGAGTGAAGTTACCAGAGTGGATGGAGGGTATGAAGAATCAGTGAAAAAGAGTAGAGAAATGGCTGAGAAAAATGGATGGTACGATGCAAACCCGGGGAACAAAAACACACCGATATCCATGGTAGCCTACGTGGATATAGCGGAGGAGATCCAAGAAGAATTGAATGAAACACCAAAAACTATCTCCGTACCCGTGGGAAACGGTACAACTTTAGCGGGTATACATCTTGGCTTCAGACTCCTATGGAGAAAAAACCGTTCTAAAGATATACCTATTATGTTGGCTGCCTCTAGTCTAGGTAATAACGCAATCATCGAAACGATCGATAAGAACAGCAAAGACATTTTACAATTGGATGCAGAAGATATCGTTGAAACAGAGATCAATGAAGCTTTACTCAACTGGAGATCTCTAGACGGTCAGGAGGCAGTGAATGCGATATACGACACTGGTGGCATCGGTGTAGGATTGACCGATGAAGATATGCTCTATTATAAAAAATTATTAAGAGAAGAGGAGGATGTTAGTTGTTTACCCACATCTGCAGCTGCGTTAGGGGCTTTAGATGAGTATTTAAATAGAAATGGAAATAGAAATGGAAATAGAAATGGAAATAGAAATGGAAATGGAAATAGAAATGGAAATAGAAATGGAAATAGAAATAGAAATGGAAATAGAAATGGAAATAGAAATGGAAATAGAAATGGAAATAGAATAGATGGGAAACATGTAGTTGTTATCACATCGGGTGTTAAAGATGTTTGAAGATAAAAATATACCCGCACTCATATATGCGGAGGGGGAGTTCGGAAGGATAGACGGTAAAACAGCCAACGGATTGGTAAGATTCTCAAAAAGATATGATATCGTTGGTGTGATCGACAGTACGAGGGATGAAGATTTCGCACATGAGGTACTGGATCACGTAGAAAAGACGATACCTATCTTCTCAAGTGTCGAAGAGGCTATCGGTAAATTGGATAGGAAACCAGAAGCTTTCATCAACGGTATCGCTCGAGATGGAGGAGGTTTTCCCTATGATAGTAAGGATATTTTCTTAAAGGCGATGGAGAACGGTATGGATATCGTACACGGCTGCCACGATCATATATCTCAGGAAGAGGAATTCAAAAAGAAAGCGGAAAAACATGGAGTAGAGATATGGGATACCAGAAAGGAACCAGAGGATCCACACTTTTTCACTGGTAAACTTAGAGACATCGACTTTCCTCCACGTATTTTAGTCTCAGGTACGGATTGTGCCATAGGTAAGCGAACTTTCTGCGCAGAACTATACAAAGAACTGAAAGAAAGGGGTTATAATCCTTTATTTGTAGCCACTGGTCAAACTGGTATAATCCAGGGTGCCAAATATGGTTTCCCACTTGATGGTATAAGAGGAGATTTTTTGAGTGGTGAGGCCGAACACCTGGTCTGGAGAGCCTCGACCGAAGAGGACGCGGACGTAATCATAATCGAAGGACAGGCCTGCATAGCACATCCCCAAGGGGGTAACCCTCTTGCCCTTATGAAAGGAGTTCATCCCCATGGAATAGTTCTAATCCACGCACCCGGGAGAAAAGAAAAGGATGGTCTTCCAGATTTTGACCCCCCTAATCTAGATGAAGAAAAAGAAACGATAGAATTCTTTTATCCGGATTCTGTCATCTCTATAGGTATAAATCACGAGGGAGGGATCGACGTGGATGAATATATTGAAAGTTATGAGGAAAAGTATGGAGTTCCCGCTGAAGATGCCTTGAAAGACAGACCGATCAAGACAGCCGATCTTATCGAAAAAGAATTCATTTTGAAACGTAAGAAGAATCATTAACTAAACAAGGGATATTATGTCTAATATCAATTACATCCTCTACGAAGATGAAAATCCAGATGAAAAAACGTTCGATGATCTCGCAAATTTACTTCATAGCTATCTGTATAAATTCATCTCTGAAGAAGCTTTAAGAGAAGATATAAGGTACTGTATCAAAAAGGGTAGAACGATGGCAGCATATCATGAAGGTGAATTGATAGGGGCTGTAACCGGTGTTTATACTCCCTTTTTCGACAAATTCCATATCGCACATCTAGCTGTGGAAGAAAAATTCCAGGGGCGGGGTATCGGTAGTGAACTGGTGGAACGGGTCGTACCTGAAGACACATCCCCTTCTGTTCACTTAAACACAGACAATCCTGGTATAGGAGAATTCTACAAAAAACTCGGTTTTCAAGCTACACATATTCGTTACAAACGGATTAGGTCTAAGGAACAAAAACCAAGTGATTAAAAAAAGAGAAAGGTTTTTTCAGTAACCGTCGACACCTTCGTCAACGGTCAATTCATCCTCGATTACTACCTGAGCTGCAGCTATCCTTGCAACAGGTACTCGGTAAGGTGAGCAGCTCACGTAATCTAAGTTGTTCCTATAGCAGAACTTGACCGAACTTGGTTCTCCACCGTGTTCACCACATATTCCAACACTGAGATCCTCTTTGGTCTGTCTCCCTTTTTCTGTTCCCATTTTAACTAATTGACCGATACCTTCCTGATCTAGTATCTGGAATGGGTCCTTATCGATTATACCTTTATCTAAGTATTCAGGGATGAATGTTCCAACGTCATCTCTACTGAATCCAAAGCCCATCTGAGTCAGGTCGTTTGTACCGAATGAGAAGAAATCAGCCTCCTCAGCTATTCTATCGGCGGTCAATGAGGCACGTGGTATCTCTATCATAGTACCGACTTCGTAATCAACTTCTGCATTCGCGCTGAAGACTTCTTCCGCAGCGGGTGACACTATCTCATCTTTGATGACTTTGAGTTCGTTCACATTGCCGATCAATGGGATCATGATATGAGGTTTAACATCGATACTTTCCTCCTGTGCTTCAGACGCCGCCTCTAGGATGGCTTTTACCTGCATCTTGTAGATCTCAGGGTATGTGATACCCAGTCTGCACCCTCTGTGCCCTAACATAGGGTTTGCTTCTCCTAATCGTGCTACCTTTTTCTTGATCTCGTCTAATCCTATATCTAATTTTTTAGCCAATTCCTTCTGTGCTTCCTCTTCTGTAGGCGCGAATTCATGGAGCGGGGGATCCAGTAATCTGATGGTCAACGGGTATCCGTCCATGACTTTGAACAAGCCCTTGAAGTCTTGTTTCTGCATGGGCATGAGTTCATCGATTGCTTTTTGCCGATCATCTTCATCCTTAGCAATTATCATCTGATGGACCACTCCCAAACGTTCTGGATCGAAGAACATATGCTCTGTTCTGGTCAAACCGATCCCTTCGGCACCGAATTCCAACGCTTTCTGGGCATCCTCTGGAGTATCTGCATTTGTCCACACTCCCATCTTTCTGATATCGTCGGCCCAACCTAGAAGTTTTTCAAATTCCATTGTAAATTTTGGTTCTATCAAAGGTGCTTCACCTAAAATGACATCTCCAGTGGTCCCATCTATCGTGATGATGTCATCAGCTTCAACCTTTATATCCCCGACTTTAAAGTACTCGTTTTCAAGGTCGATCTCGATCTCCTCGGCACCTGCAACACAGGGCTGACCCATGCCCCTTGCTACAACAGCTGCATGACTTGTCATTCCTCCTCTGCTTGTCAGTACTCCTCGAGCCGCTGCCATACCGTGTATATCATCGGGTGTGGTTTCAGACCTTACTAATATTATATCTTCACCGTCATCCCCCCTTCGGGCGGCCTCATCGGTATCAAAAACAACTTTCCCGGAAGCTGCACCTGGTGATGCGTTCAATCCGCTGGTAACCTTTTCAACATCTGCTTCTGTATCGATCTGTTTGTGTAATATCTTCTCGATCTGGTCCCCTTCAACCCTTAATAGAGCGACTTCTTTACTTAGGATACCCTCTTCTACCATATCATAGGCTATCTTGACAGCTGAATTCGGTGTTCTTTTACCAGTCCTAGTCTGAAGTATGTATAACTCCCCATCTTCGATAGTGAATTCAAGGTCCTGCATGTCTTTGTACTCGTCCTCTAATATCTGGCAGACCTCTTCTAACTCGTCATATATCTCAGGCCAAATCTCTTTCAAGTCATCGATATGAAGTGGTGTTCTTATCCCTGCTACAACATCTTCTCCCTGTGCATTTCGAAGAAATTCACCGTATATCTTGTTCTCACCAGTTGATGGATCTCTAGTAAAAGCTACACCACTTCCAGAATCATCTCCGGTGTTACCATAAACCATGGCCTGAACGTTAACCGCCGTACCCATATCATGTGGAAGGTCATTTAGGTTTCTGTATCTGATAGCCCTCTCGTTGTCCCAGGAAGAGAAGACCGCTTTAGTCGCTTCCATAAGCTGTTTCCACGGGTCATCAGGTATATCCTCAACAAGTTTCTTGTATGCATCGCAGACCTCTTTCATACCCTCGGCATCCAAATCTACATCATTCTCAACATCTTTTTTATCTTTGATCTTATCGAATTCATTCTCAAATTCACTATGTGGAATACCTCTAACGACCTCCCCGAACATATTGATGAAACGGCGATAACTGTCGTAGGCGAATCTTTCATCGGTTTTTTCGATCAAAGCATCTAGATTTTCATCGTTCAACCCTAAATTCAAAACCGTATCCATCATACCCGGCATCGATACAGCCGCACCGGATCGGACTGAAACTAATAGTGGATCTTCAGAACCTCCAAACTCCTGATCCATCTGTTTCTCTAATTCATTCATCTTCTCTCTCATCTGGACTTCAATTTCATCAGGAAGTTCAGATTTATCTAAATATGTCAAGCATGCTTCAGTCGTAACCGTAAAACCGGGAGGTACGTTCAATCCAATCGAGGTCATCTCAGCTAGGTTTGAACCCTTTCCTCCCAACAGGTCTTTCATGTCTGCACTGCCTTCTTCAAAAGAATACACGTATTTCGTCATAATTACCATCTTTCCAGCGATGTAACTGATATAAAAAAATTATCCCTTTTTCAAATCAAAAAGAAAAATAAAGGGGTTTTTAATGGGACCCGATCTATCAGGATGTTAATTCATCCCATGAGATTATTTCTAGAGAGGTAGGTAATTTTGGAATATTGCCTACCTTTCTTGCTAGTAATAACTCAGCATCGACCTCTTTAGCGATATCGACTAACCGCTGAGTGACTATCCCATTAAATATGACTGTCTTTGCTTTACCATCTAGAGAACTTAATTCCTCAGCTAATTTTCTGATAGGGACTTCATCGATTGTCTCATCATTTTGATCTAATATCACAGCTTTTTTTTCCTTTTTTATTCCCTGGATTATTTCACGGTACTCATCGAATTTTGATTGTGGTTTTTTTTGTTTCTGCTGTTGTTTCTGTTGTTTGTTCTTCTTTCTCTTATCCTGTCGTTTTTTTTTGCTCTTCTTTCGCCTCTCTTGTTTTTGATCAGGTATGTCTATATCATACATTTCAACATACTGGTCTTTTGGGATCTTTGCCCGAAGGGCTTTCATTATCTGTTTTTGTGTCAACTCTTCTACTTCACTGTTTTCTGGGGCGACTGAAATATAATCTACATCTGCGGTTTCTAAGAGTTCTTTGAGTATAAGAGATCCCCCTCTATCACCGTCTACAAAGGCTGTTGTAACCCTCTCTTTTGATAATTCTTTGATGGTATCTGGTATATTAGTGCCTTCAACGGCGACTGCATTTTTGATGCCGTATTTTAGTAGGTTAAGTACGTCTGATCTACCTTCAACTATGATTATCGCATCGGATCCTTTGACATTGGGCCCAGCTGGTGATCGTGAATCACCATAACCACTGATCTCCTCCATCTGTACTTCCTGTCGCACCGATTCGGTAAGATTACCCGAAGTAACTTTATCAGATTCCATGACCTCGGATAAAAGTTCCTTTGCTCTTTCGACGATCTTTGTCCTTTTAGCTTTTCTTACATCTTCGATCTCTTCAACATCAATCTCCGCTTTACAGGGTCCTACTCTATCTATCGTTTCTAGGGCTGCTGCCATAATAGAAGTTTCTACTAAATCTAAACTAGAAGGGATCAACACAGTTCCAGATGATTTACCTTTAGAAGAACTCACCTTAACTTCTATCCGGCCCATACGGCCACTTTTCTGTAAGTCTCTGAGGTCCAATTCGTCTCCTAGTAGTCCTTCTGTTTGTCCAAAGATTGCCCCTACCACGTCGGGCTTTTCAACGACTCCATTAGCTTTTAGTTTAGTCCTGATGACATATTTTGTTGTGCTTGGATCAATATCCATATTGAACACCTAATTTTATTATATATTATGAAAACAGTTAGTTTACAGTAAGTTTATACCCCAATCGGACAATAATCCTGATTCAACTCAATTTATCGGCGTATATGAACTCGAATTATTATGAGGGGTAATGATCATGATATGTGAATTAATCTGGATGCGTAATTTAATCATTAACTGTTTTAATCACTAACTGTTTTCGGGAAAAAAGGGTTACCGGAGTTATATATATCTTTTGTTCCTACTTTATAACATATCGGGATAAGCTTGCCTTATATCTTTGATGGTTTTAAAGTTCATCAGTCCAGACTCGGTCAAAGCATAAACATGGAAGTCTTCTATATCGATTTCTTTCAAATTATCTGAGATAAAGCTATCAGCACTTATCATGTCTCGTCCTTCGGATAGGGGGCTGAAAGCCGGTAAAATCAATATTTTCTTGGTTTTATGGAATAGATAACAAGGTATTTTGATGAAAGCTCCCATATCATCTCTGATCTTTATGGAGGGGTGTTCATGTCCCATGATCAAAAAATCAAAATCGGGAAAATCTTCATGGCCATGTGTGATAGTGATGTTATCTAACTCAATGTATTTTTCATAAAAAACGATCCTTTTTTTCTCAGTTATGGTTTTTAAAAAGTTGTCGTGATTACCCCTGATTATTATAAGCTCAACCTGGTCTTTTATGAAATCGATCACGTCCATAACTTCGTAAAACTCTTCTCTTCGGTTCTTTCCAAATTCATGTTTGAAATCACCGTTCACTATCACAGTTTCGGGATTGTATTTATCTAAAATCGTGGACAACCTATCTAATATCTCATCCTTTTGGAAACGGGGGAGTGAAATTCCATCTTCTTTTAAACTAGCTTCCAATCCTAAATGTAGATCAGCTAGAATCACAACATTCTTTGGGCTATACCAAACACAATAATCTGACGTGATATGAATTTCATTTAGGATGTCTATTTTTTCCATAACTAGTAAACGATCTCCTGGAAAACGGCAGTACCTCTTACATCATCGAAAGCCTCATCTTCTTGAGCCTCTTCTTTGTATTCTTCCTTCATAGAGATAGCTCTAGTAAGTAGAGGTTTTAGCAATTTGGTATTCCCTTGCTTCGCCGCTATCTTTGCCTTGTAATACCAGGCACTCGGGGTCTCCTGGTCTGCTTTAACCACTTCATTGAAATCTTCCATAGCTTCTTGGTATTCCCCTAATTCGTATAGAGCAGCACCTTTACTTAATCTTGCTATAACGTCATCACTATCCCTACTGAGGACCTCTTCGAAAGCATCTGCAGCTTCTTCATATCTTCCAAGCTGGTATAAACAGGCACCTTTATTATGCCATAGGTCGATATCATCCTCGTTCGATTCAACTATCTTCTCGTATGTTTCCAAGGCCCCTAAGTATTTTCCAGTATTGTATAGTGCGTCTCCTTTCTTATATAGAAGATTTATATTTTCTGGATTGAGTTCTAAAGCTTTGTTGAAATAGGTGATATCCTCTGGATCGATTTCATGTATCTGTTTGTAATATTTCAAAGCCTTCACATTTTCTCCCTGTTCCTCTAATAATTCAGCTTTTTTCCTCAGTAGATCTATATCATCTGGATTTTTCTCCAACAAATTGTCTATCAATTCCTTGTTTTTTGGATCATGTTCAAGGGCCTTCTGATACATCTCCTGTGCTTCCTTCTCCTTACCTTGTTTCTCTAATTTTTCAGCCTGGGATAAAAGGATATTGGGATCATCCGGCCTGAGTTCTATCAGTTTTTCTAAGGCTTCCTCATTATTTGGGTCTAAATTGAGTATCTTTTCATAAGCTTTAGCTGCCTTATCTTTCTTTCTGTTTCTCTCAAAATATTCTGCTTCTAACTTCCATAACTCTGGGTCATCAGGTCTTTTCTTAACCAATTTGTGAATATGCTTTATATTCGAACTATCCCTTTTTATCAATTTTCTATAGGTCTCTATCGCTTCCTTTTCCCTATCCAAGAACATCAAAAGATTAGCTTTATTCTCTAAAGCTTTTACATTATCGGGTTCTAATTTCAGCGCTTCCTCAAAACAATTTAAAGCGTACTCCTCCATATCCGTCATACTGACATATGTTTCGCCCTTTTGCAACCACGCCTTAAAGTTGTTTCCGTTAAGGTCAAGAGCTCTCTCAAACGATTCTATAGCCGTATCGTATCTTCCAATCTCATATAGACCTTTACCTATCTCTCTATATAGTTCAGAAAATCCTTTTGGATCTTCCATAAGGATGCTCTCATTATTACTCAGTTCGCGTAAGGCTGACCTATATTTCATCTTCGCAGGCGTTCTTCTTCCCTTTGCCTGCTCTTTTTTACCTTCTGATATATAGTTTTGTACGCTCTGAGTTATTTTCTCTTTTTTACTCCTTCCAAAAGGCAATCTGACAACCCCTAATTATTTCATATTTTAGCTGATATGTTATAAGAGATATAAGATATAAAACCTTCGGTGACCAGAAGAATTTATATATAGTATATTTTGAAAAAATATGATATCCCAAACGAATATCCCAAACGAGAAACAAATAGGAGTTTGACTATGATATACCTAATTTAAGACTTGTAGTTTTATAACAACTTTCCCCAAGAGTGTTCAAAATTACTGTAAGTTTGACCCAAATCTTCTTTTTCAACTTTCAAACCTTCTTTTTTCAAAACAAACTTGAAATCCTTAACCACGGCAGGATATTCATTATAGAAAAGTATTGATTTCATCAAATACTTTCTTGGTTGTTTGAATTTCCAGTATGCGCGGGAATATGCCTGGAGAACAATATTTAGCTTTTTGTGACCATCCTCGCCTTTCACTTCAACGATGGGTAGATCATTATTGGTATGATAAATTATATCGATATCCTTTTTATCGAATCTGTACTCAGTATCGGTCCCTTTATGATAAAAAACTAAATGTTTAGATAATCCGATATCTCCAAATTCCAGATGAGAATTATGTTTGGGTTTGCTTCTGAATATTTGAGGACCTACAAAGGGTTTGAAATACTGCAGGAAACTACCATCTTCACAGTGAACCAAACCCCAGTACCACGGCATAGCAGGTGAATTCACAGACACTCTTTGAAAATACCCTGAACCTGTTACTTTTTCTCCATCTATCAAACCATTCAGTTTCATCCCATAGATTTTCAATATATTATAACTGTAATTTCGGATATAGTTCTGCTCGTTAAAACGATGTTTTTGTAGATAAGGGTTCCAAGGAGTCAATTCAAATCTGAAATCTTTATTTCCATCTATGATATTGACCTGATATCTTTTGGAGTTCCCATAGAATCGATAATCTTTGCCGTTCAACAATGGATTTAACTCTCCACTTCCTTTATTCTTTTTGACCTCGAAATCACTCCCTTCTAAAATCAAAGGTTCTACCATCTTTTCTCCGTCGAACCACCAAGCAGCGGTCATACCGTTGAATTTCAGTTTGCCGTTTTCGTAAGATGGTGGTTTTTTCTGCTTCCAGAGCTTTCCATTGACCTCTATCTGCTCAACCTGTTTCGTAGACCACAGGATCATAAGCTGTTTTGGTTTAAATGGGTTGGATGGATTATCTATAAAAAATATCCACCACCACCAATGCCATGAAAGCCCCTGAACCATGTCATCTGTCTTCAATGACCATATATCTTTATAATGTGGTTCTGTAGAATTCTTAGACATCTAATAGTTGTGAAATCGAGATGATATTTTAGGTTTTGGGTTAGAATCGGGAGTGATATCAAAAAACCTTTTCTTAAGGGCTATCGTTGATAGCCCTACACGTTTTTAGTGCAGTTTTTATCAAAAAAGTGCCTGGCAACTCACTAACGTTCGCTCCCTATTTTTATCAACTTCTTTCACATAAGTTCAAGAAGTGTGATAAATGTCACAGAATCAGAGATTTTGCTTACTTTTTCACTCCAATCGCTTCACTCATGTAGTAAAAAAGTGCGGGGGGAGGGATTCGAACCCTCGGACCCCTACAGGACAGCGCCCTGAACGCTGCGCCGTTGGCCATGCTTGGCTACCCCCGCATGTTGGAACGAGTTTGCGAGTGAAACTTGCGGGTTAGTGGATATTTTTTCCACGTTTACCCGCAGAAATAAGAGGTTTCGAATTTCGAGGGCAAACCGGAATTAGTTCCGGTGTATGCCCGCTTTAGGAAAATATTTACGAAATCTAAGGGTAAGTTAGGAGCCTTGTTTCTAACAACTTCCCGTATATTGGAATGAGTCTGCGAGTGAAACAATACAGGTCGGAGGAAACATTATTCTCTGCCTGTTCTCTGCCGACCCACAATTTTTTACGATTGTTAGGAGGTTGGTTGAAATCCATTCCACAACCAACCACATTAATCAGTATTGACTATCAATAATATACTAAGGGGATTTTAAAAATTTTGTAAAGGGAATGGTTTTCGAAGTGAGAAACTCCTGTTCAATCGTTAGTAGATTATATCCCCTTGTCCTCAAGATGTTTCTGAAGTTTCTCCGCCTTTCTGGACTTTCAAGATCTCCATCTTGAATGTCAAAGCCTTATTATTTACCTCTTCGTTGAAGTCGATGGTTATCGTTTCCTCTGAGATATCTACTACGATCCCTGTTGTTCCAGGGCTTTGACCAGTGTTGCTTCTACGTTCTTCAACCCTAAGAAATTCCTCCTGATGAAGCCCTATATGTGCCGCATCCACTAGAGCAGGTTTTTCTACTTCATGTTGGACTTCGATGATGTCTTCGGATGAATCGATAGAAATTACCTCTGTAGTCCAATCCTGTGAATCTTCTATATATGTTCGATATGTTTCACCTACCACTGGGTCATGCATCATTGTAACCATTTCTCCCCCGATATCGACTACCGTTTTATCCCAGTTCCAAAATTCATCACGGACCACCATATTCATCTGAGGTTCCCCACCATACTTTTCGCTGAAAGCTTCCTTGTCCAGTTCTTCATAAACAGGCAGAGTTTCTTCTCTGTCAACTTCGTATATCAGGTCTTCACTCCATTCAGGATATGCTTTTTCAGGTGGAACCGTAAATGTCTTAGTTTCTCCTTCTGTCATACCAACCACTTCTTCGGCCCAACCATCGATGACCTCTTCATTATCTACAGTGAATTGGAATGGGTCTCCTCGCTCTCTTTCAGAAAAAGTTAATATAGTATCCTGGTCCACTTCTCTAGAAGAATCAAATACTCTTCTACCCTCATAAATCCTTTCGTCCTCAAGCCAGCCTGTATAATGGGCTGTTACTTGATCCCCTTCTTCAACAACAACATCCGGTTCTTCTACATCATTTTCTTCTTTGAAATAATACCTATTGATACCGTATGCACCACCAACAGAGGCAGCAACAACGATTATCACGATAATGTATGTTGTAATTCTGTTCATGTGTTATCATCCGGATAAAAATGTGCCAATGTAATAAATGTTGCGGAAGAGGAAAACGATAGTTTTGTAATAATTATAAATATCACACGTCTCTAATAGGTATAGATAAAATGACTTCCATAACCATAATAGGTACGCAATGGGGCGACGAAGGAAAAGGTAAAGTCACTGATTATTACGCTGAAGATTCTGCATATATCGTTCGTTTTCAAGGCGGAAATAACGCAGGCCATACGATAGTTTTAGGTGATGAAAAATACCAACTACATCTGACACCATCTGGTATATTACGAGATGATAAAAAAACTGTGATCGGAAATGGTGTAGTAGTAGATCCAAAAGTTTTACTTGAAGAGATAGAACTCCTTGAAAAAAGGGGCATAGATGCGAGTAATCTTATTTTATCAGATAGAGCACACCTGATCATGCCGTATCATATCGCCATGGACGAGCTTGAAGAAAAGCTGAAGGGTGGTTTCAGCGCAGGTACAACAAAGAAAGGTATTGGTCCATGTTATTCGGATAAAGTAGCAAGATTTGGTCTCAGGGTGGCGGATTTATACAATCCAGATGCTTTTAAAAATAAACTGTCAACAGTAGTACCGATAAAAAATAAAATATTCAAGGCCCTTGGTGAAGAAGTCGAGTTTAATGTCGAGGATATTTTCAATCAATATATAGAATATGGGAGGGAATTAAAAGATTACGTAGATGACACTTCTGTTGTTCTGTATGAAGCACTTCAAAAAGATCAAGATATCTTATTCGAAGGAGCCCAGGGAACCCATCTAGATATAGATCACGGCGTTTACCCTTACGGGACCTCATCAAATACGGTCTCTGCAGGCAGCAGTACTGGAACTGGTATCGGCCCGAGGTTCATAGACGAAATTATAGGAGTTACTAAAGCCTATACAAGTAGGGTCGGAACGGGACCATTCCCCACAGAACTTGAAGATGAAATCGGTGAGCATCTGAGGGATAAAGGAAGCGAATATGGAACAACTACAGGAAGACCTCGTCGATGTGGATGGTTAGATCTGGTCATGGTGAGATTCTCAACAAGAGTGAATTCACTCTCAGCTATTGCTTTGACCAAACTAGATGTATTGGCCGGTTTGGATGAAATAAAAGTCTGCACTCATTACAGATACAAAGGAGAAAAAATATCCCACTTCCCCGCAGATATCGAAAAATTATCAGATTTCGAGCCGGTGTACAAGACCTTTAAAGCCTGGGATGAGATGGATTGGGATAAAATATCACAAGAGGGCTACGAATCACTTCCTGATGAGATGAAATCTTATATCGAATTCATAGAAGAGGAGACAGGAGTACCCGTTAATCTCATCTCTATAGGCCCCAAAAGGACTCAAACAATCAAAAGATGACTTTTTAGCATCGGTCTGAAGCTTTAAACTCCTTTCTTTCTTTTTCTCGCTGTTGACCAAAATATTCCATAATGTCCTCTCTAACCCGGGTAGGATAATCCTCGTTGAGACAGGCCAAACAAAGTCCGCTCTTATCTCGACCTAATCCTCTTACAAGTCCCTCTATAGATTGATATGTCAACGAATCACAGCCTATATCTTCCTTGATCTCTTCGATGTCTTTACTAGCTGCTGTCAATTCTTTTTTTGTTGGCATATCGATACCGTAATAGCAGGGTGCTTTAATAGGTGGACATCCTACTAAAAAGTGTACCTCTTTGGCACCGGCTCTTCTAACCAATTGAACCAATTTTTTAGAAGTGGTCCCTCTAACAATGGAATCATCGACCAAAGCCACTTTTTTACCCTTGACTTCTTCGATTATTGGGTTCAATTTTGTCCTGACACCTGTTTCCCTTGAAAGTTGGTCTGGCATTATGAACGTTCTTCCGACGTATCTGTTTCTTAGCAATCCTTCACGATAGGGGGCATCAAGTTCTTCCGCCATGGCTAAAGCGTATGTCCTTGCTGTATCGGGAATGGGTATAACTACATCTATATCATGTTCATTCTTCTTCCATTCATTCGCAAGTTCTCTTCCCAATCTCAATCTAGCCTCGTAAACGTTGGTCCGTTCAATTGTAGAATCAGTTCTAGCAAAGTAGACCCATTCAAACATACAATTCCGAGGTATATTTGGTCTCACTTGTCTTGTTTCCATAGTCTTAGTTTCCCTTACAAGTATAGCCTCGCCAGGTTTTACATCTCTGAGGATGTCGTATCCCAGTATATCTAACACAATGTTCTCCGATGCCACTGCGAAACTCGCACCATCGAGGGTTACTTTCTTTCCAAAGATCATTGGTCGTATCCCATGTGGATCACGGAACATCAGCAGACCAAATCCTTGGACAATTGCGATCACCGAATAGCTACCGTTCAAACGGTCCATGGTCCTTCCAACGGCTCTGAATAAAGCGCTCTCATCTATATCGTCTTCTTTAGCCAATTCTCTAGAAAAAACCGCTAATATAAGCTCAAGATCACACTGCGATTCTAAATTTAGATCATCTTCCTCTTCGATCTGCTTATAATTGACTATGTTCCCATTATGAGCCATCCCTATTTTTAAAGGATATACAGTTTGGAAAGGTTGTGCATCCCTACCGGCTTCGGAACCGATAGTCGGGTATCTTACATGTCCTATACCCATATTCCCTCTCATCTCAGTTAATGTATTTTTATCGAAAACATCTCCAACCAGACCAGGTCCTTTTATCATCCTGGTTTTACCATTCTCAGCGATATATATCCCTGAACCGTTCTGCCCTCGATGCTGGATTGCAAATAATCCATTATATAATTCTAAAGGTGCCCTGTCCGTTCCTAATATACCCACTATGCCGCACATATGAATTCCCACGTATGTTGTTTAAGACTACAATTTTCACAAATATGTAGGGTCGTTTTAAATGTATCGTATGATAACATCGTATATATTTTCTATAAAAAAGGATTAATAGTTAGTTTTAAAAGGCTAATTGTTTTCTCACATTTCTATGAAGATAGGAATACTGTCAGTACAGGGGGCATTTTTAGAACATGAAATCTCCCTGAGAAAAACTGCAGATGAAATGGATGTAGAAGCGAATATTATTAGAGTCAAATCTGCTGAAAACATTTTGAACCTCGACGGTCTGATAATCCCTGGAGGTGAAAGTAGTACGATCTCCAGATTGATAGAGAAATTTGGAATCCGCCAAACCATAATTGAAAAGGCAGAAGAGAAGATGCCCATCATGGGAACATGTGCTGGCTCGATTTTATTAGCAACTGATGGTGATAATGCAGTTCAACGATCGGATACCTCGCTACTTTCATTGATGGACATGGCTGTAAAGAGGAATGCCTTTGGTAGGCAGCGGTATTCATTCGAATGTAGAGTGGGTCTTCAAAATATATGTGAGAACTTTCCCGCGGTCTTTATCCGAGCACCAGTTATAGATAAATGCTATAATGACTGTAGGCCTTTGGGGCGTGTAGATGGAGGAATAATTGCGGCTGAACAGGAAAATCTGCTTTCTCTAGTCTTTCATCCTGAATTAACCGAGGACCTTAGAATTCATGAATATTTTATCGAAAAGGTAAAAGCTCACCTTTGATCTTCACAGACCTTTATAAAATTCTTAAATATTTCAACACCGTATTCTGTATGATCAACTTCAGGATGGAACTGGAGGCCATATATTCTCTTATCTTTGTGTTTGAATGCTTGGTGTTCACACGACTCAGATGTAGCTAGGTGTACAAGATGAGAACCCAACTCTTTGATTTCATCATTATGGGACTCCCATGCAACGAATTCTGAAGGTATATCGAGAAAAAGATCATCATGGTCTAAGATTTTGATAACCGTCTTCCCGTACTCAGGGCTTTCAGTGGCTCCGGCATCCCCGCCATAATATCCAGCGATGAATTGTGCCCCCACACAGATCCCGAGGATCGGTACATCCAGCTTTTCAAGGTACTCGTCAGTTCTACCTAGTTTTAGATTTTCATCTGAGATACGGGGGGCACCGCCCGATAGTATCAATCCGTTAACATCGATATCTTCGGGAGCAGTATCGTTCTTTATGATTTCGGAATCTACATCTAGATATTTAAGGACCCTCCATTCTCTATGGGTCCATTGACCTCCATTGTCTACTACGTCTATTTTCATGATATCGTATCTTGAATGCTGTAATTACTTTTTTTGTTCCAATATCGATTCAACAAATGCATGGAACAGAGGTGCTGGTTTCATCGGTCTCGATGTGAACTCAGGATGGAACTGACAACCTATAAAGAAGGGATGATCTTCTAATTCCAATATCTCCATCCTTTTTTTATTAGGTGATTTTCCACTGAATTTGATCCCGTTTTCTTCCATATCCTCCTTATAATCTAAGTTTACCTCGTACCTGTGTCTATGCCTTTCTTTTATCTCTGTTGATCCGTATATTTCGTAGGCTTCTGTTCCGTCCTCTATTAGAATCTTCTCTGCCCCCAATCTCATCGTGCCCCCCATCATATCGATCCCACGCTGCATCGGTAATAGATCGATCACCGGATGAGGTGTCTTTTCGTCGAACTCTGAACTGTTCGCACCTTCCAAACCCAGTATGTTCCTGCAGAACTCTATAACAGAAACCTGGAATCCCAGACATATACTCAATATGGGTACTTCGTTTACTCTAGCAAAATTGACCGCATTTATCTTTCCTTCTATACCTCTATTTCCGAAACCGCCAGGGATCAATATACCATCTACGTCGCCTAATATAGTTTCAGGCTCCTGTTCTTCAAGGTCTTCGGATTCTATCCACTTGATATGGATTTTAGTTTGAGTTTCCGCCTGGCAGTGGTTGAACGCTTCTACATGGCTTTTATAGGCGTCTTCTAGTTCACAATATTTACCGACTAATGCTATCTTGATCTCATCGGTGGGATTCTCATAGTTTTTCAAAAACTCTTTCCACGGTTCGATATCGTGCTCGGGTTCACCTAGGTCCAATTTTTTCATGACATAATCGATGAAACCCTCTTCCTCTAAAATCAGAGGAACCTGATAGATATTATCAGCATCTGGAGAGCTTATCACAGCTTCTTTCGGTACATCACAAAATAGGGATATCTTCTTTTTCGTGGATTCCTCTAACTTATTTTTTGACCTTCCTACTATCAAATCCGGTTGTATACCTATTTCCCTAAGAGCTTGAACAGAGTGCTGTGTCGGTTTGGTTTTTTGTTCACCAACTACATCTAAAACAGGTACCAATGTCGTATGTATGAATAAAAAATCGTTACTCTCCTCACCTACTTCCATATGTAGCTGTCTGCTGGCTTCCATGAAAGGCATGCTTTCTATATCTCCGATAGTACCTCCCATCTCGATGAGTACTATATCAGCATCGGTTTCATCGGCAACTTTCCAGATCCGTCTATTTATTTCATCAGTGATATGAGGTATTATCTGTACTGTTTTACCCAAATATTTTCCAGCTCTTTCCTTTTCGATAACACTTCGGTAAACTTTACCTGTGGTTATATTGTCGTCTCCACACAGATTTATATCTAAAAATCTTTCGTAATTTCCCAGGTCTAAATCAACTTCAGTCCCATCGTCTAAAACAAATACCTCACCATGTTCAAAGGGATTCATGGTCCCTGCATCACAGTTCAGATATGGATCTATTTTGATAGCCGTAACAGAAAGTCCGTTCGCTTTCAACAATTTCCCCAGGGATGAAGTTACTACTCCCTTCCCTAGACCAGATAAAACACCGCCCGTGACAATTATAAATTTCGTCATCTGGTATCACGGGTATGGGGTAGATGGATAGTAGTCTTTAAAGTTTTGGTTTGGAAAAAACTGTCAAGTTTTTAATGATATCTGATTATTTCATAAGAATCATTTATGGCATATAATACATTGGGCAAATTTTCATGGTTTGTGAAAATTGTAAAATCACTAAACTATTGACAGGCTCCAATAATAGATATATTTATTTATATACATATATATGTGCAGCATATAATCCCTTCGTAGGTACAGGTGACAATACCATGCAAAAGAAACATAAAACAGACAAAAAAGGGAGGCGGGGTGCTTTTTGGATAGGAATAATAGGCATTTTAATAATCCTAGCGACATTCAATCCAGTAGGCATTGTACAGTCGGAAATAGAAAGCGAAAGAATAGAGGTCCTAGATTATGATAAAGTAACCGCTATCGTTCTCACCGACGATGAGGACTACCTACGAAGCGGTGATCTTCTCATGGATGGAGAAATGATGTTGCGAAACGTGGAAACCTTTTCAGAACGTGATTTTGAAAGGTACGACATCATCCTGGCGGAGTATAACACGATGGTCAACAGTCCCAAGACGTTGTCTCTACTTGAGGAACTCTTCATAGAAAGAGGTGAACGTGAAGGCAAGGCCTTCGGTATGTTTTCTACTAAGGGGACAACAACAGAGATTACCGGTCGTGAGATAGTGGAACACAAAGGGCATCGTGAGGACACGCAGGAAGAAGTAATAGTACATACCGGACGTGTTTGGGATGAAGAACACCATACTTTAAGGGAAACTTTCAATCGTTTGACGGGGAAACAAAATGGATCACCAATAACCGCATATGTCATTGATTATCGCAGTAATGTTCGAAGAACTTCGTCTTGGACTTTTGAAGATTCGTCGATGAGTGATATCATAGATAATATGTATGCATCGATAAAGGAAAGAGATGGAGAATCGTTGTCGAATTCTGAGATACCCGATGGTTGGTTACATCTAGGTGAATACGACCATACTGATGTTAATTCTGACAATACAATGGAAAAGGGAGTTTCATCGGTACATGTATTGAAACCCAGTCATGCGTCTTGGTTTCCCGAGGATAAAAATATATTCTTAGTATCAAGAGAAGTCAAATCAAAATCAGATGACTATGAGAAAAATTCTAGATATTGTGGTCCATATTTCAGGAAAATTGAGCATCTCTCGTATTCGGATTCTGATTACTCGGAGGCTGCTCCGGGTTCATTCCAGGAAAGTGAGAGTACTGCCTCATTCAATATCGGTGCTAGTTATATTGTTGGTGCTGGCTACTCGCGGTCATGGCCTATACCCGATATAACAGTTTCATCAAGCGGTACATTTTACGACGAATTCGAAGTGACTAGTACATATAAAAAACCTCATCATGGCTATACTCCATGGCCCGATTGGAAATCCCCTGCCTTTTATTCTCGTGAATTGCATATACAACATTACTCGAATATTATTCAAACAAATAACGAAGATGTTGTTGACGTTTGGGATAATTTTGATTTAGAATATAATGTAAGGGAGAGCTCACATTACCCTAACCCCTTTGGTCCTATATACCCCGGGCTAGTTAGGACGAAAAGTAGTACAAACAGGCAATTTTCCTTTGATATACAAGTTGACGCACGTCCTTCAACACCTAAACAACCTGAAACAATCATAAATGATGATGGCAGTGTTAAGCTACATTGGTCATATGCACATGAGGCAGAATATTTAGGCGATGATAACTACAACTTTAAAATATATCGGAACGGAATCGAAATAGGTGCAATACATGCTGTCGATAGTAACACCGAATTATTACCTGGGTATGATATAAAAAGATTCGTTTTCACCGACGACTCACCAATAGCCGGTACTAATACTTACAAAATCAAGGCGTTCAATTATTACGGTAAAAGTGATTACTCAGATACAACAACAGTAGTATTGCCAATCACCCCTCCAGATATCGATGGCTATAGAAGTCCTAATAGTGGAAGTTGGGTACATAATATTTTATGGAATCATGATGATACTCTGGGTGACAATTATTTTGATATCTACAGATATAGAATATACTGTAAAGCACCTGGATCATCAAGTTACTCAGCGATCGGTTGGGCTTATCCAAGTAACGCAGATTCAAATGGGGATATAGAATACTCTATATCAAATACACCTACTGGTTCCAGCAGTTATAGAGTAAGAACAATGGTGAAAGACGATTATGGTAATAGTAAATATAGTTCTTATTCTAATCCGGTATCGTTATATGGGGGTAATACTGGCGGTGGTTGCCCTTATGTCTCACCTTGGAACGGTGAGGAGTATGTGCGTGAGAACAATCTTCTTATCACCTCAGAGTACAAAGAAGGAGTAGTAGAGGATTACTATCTACTAGAAAATCATCTCGAACCCGTCAACGACAAGTATCTGTTGAAGATAGAGGAGTTCAAAAACACTGAGAACTATTTCGATCAGATCGGATTGTATACAATTGATCATCAGGAAGGAGTTAATGTTGGTACCACCCCCGAAGGAGAATTGGTAACTTACCAAGAAAAAGGCCAATTACAATTAAAAAACCGTGATGATAATCCCTACATCGATGCAAATTCAGAACTACGATTAGATTTTGATGAAATTGCGTCGGGTGGATTGTTAGACAGCAGTGATGGAGTAGACCGTTACCTGGTAATAAGGGCGCACAACTATGAATCTAGAGAGGAAATTCAAAGTGCAGAAACGGTTGATGATGTAAGTCCTAACGATGATCAGATAAAATCAAATCTGGAACTGAGTGCAGATTATAGAGGTAGAAATCTTCAACTTGATATCTTCGAAGACGCCGAAATATACCCGCGGAATCACGAATCCGATACACTTATCTCCGTTAGTTCTATTATAGATGAATTGCCCCCTTCTATCGATATTGAAGAACTTGAATTGGTTATAAACAATGATGAACCATTTTACCTTGAATCGATATCTCTGGCTGAATCTACTTACACTAGGGTAAAAATTCAGGAAGCTACCTTGTTGAGAGCGGTGTTTAACGGTAGGATCGACGTCACCGAAGAACTGAGCGAAGGCGGTGAGATAATCAGGCAAGTTCCGGGCGATGAAATACTGTTGGCATTTGATAACCCGGAAGATCTGAGGGACGGAATGCAGAGGAGTTTCATACTGTATTCGAAGGGTTATTACCATCTATATGGAGGAAGATAAAAACTCCTTTCTTCTTTCTTTATTTATGGATGTAGAAACGATATGAGGTTAAATAAATGTTATATACATTGAAAAAGGTTGGCGATAAGATGAGATGTGGTGAAAAAGAGAAGATACTCAGTATATCGATAGTGGTGCTGGTGTTCATGTCCATGTTTGTAGTGACACTCAAACATAACTCTGAGAACGCGGTAGCCGAAGCAGATGAAGAACATCCCTGGGCCAGCTTTGGAGGTGACCGCAGGAACACCAGGCGCAGCCCTTACGATACCAGTCACGTAGATGGAACGGTGAAGTGGACGATAAACAAGGGTTGGTCGTCAGGGGGCGATGGGATGATTATAAGCGACGATGGGGTGTTATATACACACAGTTCTTTTGAGTTAATGGCGATACAGATCAATGACGGATCACGGATATGGGAACATCGGATCACCGAGGCAACTAATTTCTCCAGTTCCAGTTCACCGCGTGGAAGCTTAGTACCGGCTGTCGGCGAAGACGGAACGATATACATAGTTACACGTGAGTTTACCTTGGTAGCGGTGAACCCCAACGGCACGCGTAAATGGACCTTTGAATTCGAAGAGAGCGAACCACCTTTTGAATGGACGGAGGACTCTTCCCCTAACATAGGCTTGGACGGAACGATATATTTCAATTTGAAAAGGAAATTATATGCAGTGAATCCCGACGGTACATTGAAGTGGAAAAACGACTTAGGTGGTCGCCATTCTTCACCAGTGATCGGTGAGGATGGTATGATATATAAAGGTCTTGATTACTTATTTTGCATATACCCGGAGAATGGAACGGTGAAATGGAGTTTAACAGAAACGTATGTGAAATATAGATTGGGTAGTGTTAACACTCCTGCGATAGACGATGATGGAACTATTTATTTTAATACATTTGGAGATGGATATCTTGTAGCCATTAATCCAAACGGCACGTTGAAATGGTTTTTTGAGATAGACGAAAGCGGTATGAGATCCACGCCCGCCCTCGGCCACGACGGTACCATCTACGTTACCGGCAATTCGAAGATACATGCGATCAATCCTAACGGTACGTTGAAGTGGGCTTACCCCACTGGTGCATATTGGGAAGCCTCTCCTGCAGTTGGCGGAGACGGTACCATCTATACCGCATCAAGTGATGGCTTCTTCTATGCCTTCGATCCCAACGGTACACTCAATTGGAGATACGATCTTGAAGATAATTGGGCGATTCACTCTTCGCCTGTCATCTGCAGCAATGGAGATGTGTACATAGAAACTAGGTTGTGGACATATGCCTTCGGAGACGAGATACAGGATGATTCATTTCCCATACCCGGCTTCCCGGTGATAACCATGGTGGCGGGAACGGTAGGTGCCATCGTTGTGTACAGACGGAAGAAAGACAAGGGCGAGTTCTGATCTAGAATCATCAAATTCGATCAGGAGTTCTAAAGTTATCGAGTTAGATCAACGATCTCATCCGATACTCTCTCTTTCACTCCCTCATAATTTCCCTTTTCCACCCGATACACTTCTCCATATCCTTGATACCTATCCACCAAGTGTCTGTGTAGTACCGCTAGCACTGGTAGATCCCCTTTTAACAGATCCTCTACTGCCTGGACAAAATTCTCGCCGAACATCTCCATCTTACCGATCTCGTCGATGACCACTAACTCGGTATCTTCCGGCAAACCCTTCAACGACATCTCGGTAAACTTTTCGAGGTCCTCCATACATACTCTGTACTTACTCAACTTAGGACCTATCTCTCGTTCAACATGAGCTAGTACCCCTTGTTCATCAGTGGCAATATCTACCAGTTTAAATCCAACTCTTCTTTTGTCTTCTCATATGTCGGGGGTTCTTATTCCCTCTACTTTAAGATCTAGCTCTTCTACTAACTGACTGATAAGTGTGCTTTTACCAGATCCGGAGGCACTAGTGATGAAAATGTTGTTCATATGTTTACACTATACACCGGTAAAGTTTTTTTGTTATTTATTATTTATATTCAGACATATACCGATTCCCAACCAAAAATTACCTATATAGTAATTCATTACAGATAGAATAGTTAGATATATAGGTGTTTAAAATGACAGAAGAAGAAAGTCATATCGAATCAAGAATGGAAGGTAAGGATATATACCCACCTTCCGAGGAGTTCAAGAAACAAGCTAACGTGAACGATCCAGAGATATACAAATATGCTGAAGAGAACTACGAGGAGTTCTGGGCAGACCTTGCTGAAAGACTCGATTGGTATGAAAAGTGGGACGAAGTGTTGAAGTGGGATCCACCTCATGCTGAATGGTTTGTAAATGGTAAAATAAATGCAGCATATAATTGTGTGGATAGACATGTTGAAAATGGAAAAGGCGATAAGACCGCCCTTATCTGGGAAGGAGAACCGACAGACGAAACAAAAAAGTACACTTTCTCAGAATTGAAAGATGAGGTTTCAAAGTTTGCGAATGGTCTCAAAGAGATGGGAGTTAAAAAAGGAGATATCGTAACATTTTATCTTCCGATGATCCCAGAACTTGCTATCGGCCTTCTTGCTTGTGCCAGGATCGGTGCACCACATAGTGTTGTTTTCGGAGGTTTTTCACCTTCAGCACTGAGAGAGAGGATGAATGATGCTGAATCAAAATTCCTAGTTACCGCCGATGGATATTACAGGAGAGGTAAAGTAATCAACATGTGGGAGAACGCTGAAGAAGCGTTAGAAGGTGCATCTAACGTCGAAAAAGTGATATCGGTTGAAAGAATCGGAAGAGATGACATTGAATACAAAGAAGGCAGAGATGTCGTGTACGAAGATTTGGTAAAAGATCAATCCGCTGAATGTGAACCTGAAAAGATGGACGCCGAGGATATGCTTTTCCTGATGTACACAAGCGGTACAACGGGTAAACCGAAGGGTGTTGTACATACCACAGGAGGATATTTAACAGGAACATCCGCAACCCACAACTATGTTTTCGACATCAAAGATGACGACATTTACTGGTGTACAGCCGATATAGGCTGGATCACAGGTCACAGTTACATCGTTTATGGTCCATTAGCCAATGGAACCACCACATTGATGTACGAAGGAGCACCAGATACACCGACCAAAGACAGATTCTGGCAGATAATAGAGAAATACGGTGTAACCAAACTTTACACAGCACCGACAGCAATCAGGTTGTTCATGAAGTGGGGTAGTGAATACCCAGATAAACATGACCTATCAAGTTTGAAGGTTTTAGGTTCCGTTGGAGAACCGATCAATCCTAAAGCTTGGAAATGGTATCACGAGGTCATCGGTGGAGGAGAATGTCCCATAGTTGACACTTGGTGGCAGACAGAAACGGGTATGATGCTCATCACACCTTTACCTGGTATCACAGATCTGAAACCGGGTAGTGCTACACATCCGTTCCCGGGACTAAAAGCTGACATCTATGACGCTGCGGGTAAAAGTCTTCCAGCTAACCAAGGAGGATATTTGGTTATCAAGAGACCATGGCCCTCTATGTTGAGAACACTTTACAAAGAACCGGAGAGATACGTAGAAACATATTGGTCCGAGTATGAGAACGATATCTATTTCGCTGGAGACGGTGCTCGAATAGACGAAGATGGATACTTCTGGGTGGTAGGTAGGATAGATGATGTTTTGAACGTCGCAGGACACAGGCTCAGCACCATGGAGATGGAAAGTGCACTGGTGGACCACGAAGCAGTTGCTGAAGCTGCAGTTGTTGGAAAACCGGATGAAGTGAAAGGACAAGTTCCTATCGCTTACGTGATCTTAGAATCGGGTCGTGAAGCATCTGATGAATTGGCAAGTGAACTAAGGGCCCATGTCGGAAAGATCATCGGTCCGATCGGTAAACCAGCAGCGGTAAGATTCACGGACGACCTACCAAAAACAAGGTCCGGAAAGATCATGAGAAGGATCCTCAAGAAGCTTGAAAAAGGTGAATCCGCTGGAGATACATCCACTCTAAGAAACCCAGATATCGTAGAAGAGATCCGAGAAATGGTCAACGAATAAACCCTTTCCACAAAACCTTTTATTTATTTTTTAATTTCACATTTTAAAGTATAAACCATTCCTATCATGTGACTGTTGATTTTCTCCACATCAAAGTTGGAGTTCAATATCTCCCCTATATCCCTATCCATGTGAGTCCTACCGAAAAGTTTTGCTGACAGCATCATGGGTATGAAAAAAAGTAAAGCCGTTTTACTTGGAGGTTTCCCAGTATCAAGTACTATCATCCTACCATCATCCTTTAAAATTCTAGCACATTCTTCTGCAGCTTTTTTTGGGTTAGGTAATGTTGTAAAAGTAAAAGTAGCGATGATCCTATCGAAGTAGTTGTCTGGGAACTGGGAATTTTCTATATCATCGTATCTTACACTTGCAACTTCACCGATCCTTTCTTTCTCGATACGTCTTTTAGATCTTCGAAGCATGCCTTTACTGATATCGGTTCCTACGACTTTTCCTTTATCTAGATAAGAAGAAATCTCTGTCAATATCTGTCCCGTCCCGGTTCCGATGTCAAGGACTCTCTCATCACCCGACATGTCTAAAGACTCAATAGCTTGACTTTTCCACTTTTTCTGCGGTCTACCGATAACAGGAAAATTGTCAATCTTGTCGTAGAAAGAATTCCACTTGTCGTATCTTGACGCCACTTTTTCCTTATCTGCCATCTAAGTACTGAAGATGATATCAATTATAAAAAGTCTACACAACCTTAACAAAAACAATTACCAAACGAAGGACATCCCTAATGTGAGTTCTTGATACACGATAAGATACGAAACTACGTACCCTATTATAGCCCCGGAGTTCAAAAGAGGTAACCCCGCCTGTGGGTTTCCTTTCAAAACGAACCTCATAAGAACTAAAACTCCGACCACCGATCCCAGTATACAACCGATAGCCACCAAAACGGGTGCATACAGCCCCCAAACCATCATACTTGGAAGGTGATAACTGGCAGCCACTGCTAAGATACCTGGTATTATCAGATCTCCTAATCCGATAAACACAGCTTCCCTTTTCTTTTCTTTATCGATCTCCTGCATGATACCTTCTTTTTGGTAAAATGAATAATTTAACTTTTTAGGTATTACAAGTACTACAGGCAGTTTCATCTTCATGACGCCAGATGCGAGTGATACCATATGTTTTGTTTTATAGACTGATATAAAATCATAGATTGCCAGAACAATCAATAACACAAAAACAGGCAATATACCAAAACTCATGCCGAAAATACCCGCTATGCCTGCCCCCATCACTATACCGATACCATCGACTACATACCACTCAGGGAATTTATACAATGTGTATGTTAAAGATATGGCCAGGATAACAGATATTGTCATAGGTATATCCAATGAAAATCCCCTTATATTGACAAAGTAAGGTATAAAATAGAATATGCTGGGATAAAAAACATAGAAGATAGTGAGTCCCACTACACCTAAAATCGCATACTGGATGAAATCTCCTTTGGTATATTTCATGACCGCTAACATTATCCCGGTGAAAATGATGATAAATCCTACGTAGATAAGAGGATTCAAAGGATCGTCTGTGTCCTCGCCAAAAGCTTGATATTCTTGAGGATAGAGATTTACAATAGCTACCGCTCCTATCTGTACTATCACCATCAAGCAGGCGATCGCAACGACAGGAAGGTATTTTCTATCCAAAACACACACCTTTTACAATCTGCTAGCGAAGGCCATCGTACCTTTAACGCTGTTCACACGGATCTTTACTTCTTCACCTTTAGTAGTGCCTGGAACATAGATGATATATTTCCCAACTTTAGCAACGCCATCACCCTTACTACCGATATCCTGGATTCTAACTTCGTATATTCCTCCCTCTTCGATACGTTCCGCTTCAGCTGTTTTATGCATCTTTTTCTTTTTGCCCCTAACTGGTCTATGGGCCCCACATGCGTCACACTCTAAGATGTTGATCCTTCCATCTTTGACCAAACGGGTATCTGGACGGCCGCATTCCGTGCATAATACATATTTTTCAACATAACTTTCTACTTTATCTTTGATCTTTCTTGGGTTTATCTTACCTTTAAAAACCACCCTACCATTTTCTCTATCTCCCGCAGTAGCTAATTCTCTAAGTAAGTACTTCAATAGTTTTTCAGGCTCTCTATTAAGCTTATCTGCTATCTCGGTAAAATTCCTCAATATCGTAGTATTTCCTTCAACCATAGCGTTTATCTCTGGAATTTCGAATCTTGAATGATTTGATATCTCGTCGGGGAGGTCTTCCCTTGCCCTACTCAGTAACTCTTCATAATCATTACCTTCCCCTTCAGGTTCATCTTCAGTCATAATATCTAAATGTCGTTAGGAATATTTAGTTTAAAAATGTATTGGTCAATATCGTAAGAACGTTCCAATATAGGCATTCATTTTGTGATAGATATTTATACAATTATCGTTTTGTTAATATCATGTATGAAAAAGTCGTTATTCCCACGGATGGATCGGATATCGCTAAGAAGGGTGTTAAAGAAGGACTCCAGATGGCACAATGCTTAGGCGTTAAAGCAATAGCTGTTTATGTACTAGATACTTCAGAATATCAAGGTCTTCACCACTCAAGCATAAAAAATTCAGCAAAACACGGTCTGAAGGAAAGCGGTAAAAAGGCCCTCCAGGAAGTAAAAGAGATGGCTAAAAAAATCGGTATTGAACTGGAAACGAGGATCGAAGAAGGAAAGCCCTATAAAGAGATTAACAGGATCGCAAATGATAAAGATATTATATTTATAAGCAGCCACGGTCTTTCTGGTTTCACCCAGTTCTTTCTAGGTAGTACCACGGAGAGGGTGCTCAAACATTCAAATGCTACCGTAGCTGTCGTAATGGGTGGATACGTAAAAACTGAGAGAGTATAAATTACTGAGCCTGTTTAACATTCCGCCTGCATGGCGAAGGCAGTTTCATCGAGGCTTTTCTAAGAGCCTCTTTGGCAGAAAATTCGTCGCCTTCATCTACCCAAACTTTGATCACTGCTTGATCAGCTTTGACCCTTGCTGCATTACCTACTGATTTTCCAAAGGATCTTCTCATACCTTCTGACAATCTATCGGCTCCTGCCCCCGTAGCCTGCTTATTTTCTCTCAAAACGTGGTGAGGGTAGATCAAAATCTTTGCTCTGAAATTCCCTTCGCCTACATTTTTTGTTAGATAACGGGTCAATACAACACGGGCAGCTTCAAGGGCATCGTCTTTTATCTGGCACTTTTCCTCTACACTCAACGTGACCTCTATGTCAAAATCAGCCTTTCGATTACCCATGGTGAACTGGCCTACGCGGACATGCGGAGTTCCACCTATATACTCCTTTCTAGTATAACTTTGACCTTTTATCTCTCGGTACATCCTTCCTGGTTTTCGGGGCATAATATATCGCCTTCATAATCCGATGCTATATATAAGTTTTTACCTGTAAAGAGAAGGACCTGTTTTAGCACTGGACATCTCTTCCTCTTGAGGTACTGCTCCTCCTAATGATTGGAAGTGTATCGTGGTCCTCATTCCCATATTGATGACCTTCTGGATGGTGTCAAATAACCTAGTCTTTTTTATATCATCCATATACATATGCTTTTTTATAACTATCGAATCCGGTAGCTTATTATCATCACGATGTATATTGTAGATTACCGCATCAACAGACAAAAGCATAACCAATGATTTTTCAAAATTATTTCTTTGCTTATTCTCCAATTGTTGGATGACCTTTTTATGTTCTTCACTGACATTCAGTTTATATACTATTTCCAACCTATCTATATACCTCAACGGTTTTCCGAGTAATACTGTTCTATTACCGTGTTTTACCTGGATCATCCAGTCTAGTTTAGGATGTTCACCGACTTTGTATTCTCTGTCGTCTTCGTCTAACCATTCTAATATCTGCTCTTTCATTGTATCTTAAGATGTCTTAACGCCCCCTCCTATAATAATTCTTTCGAATGAAGGATTATTCAAAGAACGATAAGTTCAATGATTTGTAAAATCACTAGAGGTACCATCACCATCAAAAAATCATCATCTATAATTATCGAAGGATATTCCGCGGATATAGCCACTACCGAACCCACAATAGAAAGTCCTAAGATCATAGCAAATGTGTAGGGTGTAAAAAAATATAATAATATGATCCCTAGAGCTCCCCAAGTTACCAATGGAACATACGGATAAAATTGAGGTGCATGATATTTCAATTCACCTATTAACGGATCAACCACCCCCATACCTATAAAACAGAGTACGGTCAAATGCATGGGGAACAATATCAAGGCGATTCCAGCCGCTGAGGCCGCCCACGCGTAGGCAGCTATCTGTTTCCTTTCATAATCCCTCAGACCGAATATATGCCATCCCTGATAAAGTCGTAATCCTTCAAAAGCCAGGATCGATACAACCAATATTATCAAGAGTGATCTTTTACTGTACCCAACGATGTGATCGGGTAATAGATAGTACACTAAAACTATCCAGGTCATAGAATGTATAATCCTTCTTAACAGATGATCTTCATCCATTATTTTTCTCCATCTACTATGTGAGATCTCGATCTTTAAATCGCTGTTGGCCGGTCTATATTAAATCCTATTTGAAGAGTGTTGTAAAAATATAAAAAATAAGGGGGTTTGTATATCTATATCTCCTCTATACTACCTTCCTCTTCCCTCAGATCTAAGACCCTTTTTGCTTTACCAACTGTTCGAGGTAGAGTTCCAGGTGGGAGTAGCTTCACTCTGGCCTTTATATTCAATATTGCGGTAATGTTCTCAGAGGTTCGTTCTAATAATTCTTCCTCGTCATACTCATCAGAGTTGTAGTATTCTCTATCTACTTCGACTCTAACGAAAAGTTTGTCCAGGACATCTCTATCTACAATTATCTGATAGTGTTCTCCTATCCCTTCGGTTTCTAAAAGAGCTTCTTCGATCTGACTGGGGAATACGTTCACACCCCCGACGATCAACATATCGTCGCTTCTACCTTCTATCCGTTTGATCCTGGGATGATATCTACCGCACTCACATTCTTCATATTCGATCGATGCGATATCTTTCGTTCTATATCGCAATAAAGGCATAGCTTCTCTGGAAAGCATGGTGAAAACTAGTTCTCCTTTTTCTCCTTCTGGTTGTACCTCTCCGGTATTCGGGTCTATAGTTTCCACGTAGAATTCATCGCCCCATATATGAAGTCCATTTTGATGCGGACATTCTACTGCTACACCCGGTCCGTAAAGTTCAGACATACCATAGACGTCTTGTGCATTCAACCCGAATGAATCTTCGATACTTGTCCTAGCTTCTTCACTCCATGGTTCAGCACCGAACATTCCAACTCGAAGATTGAAATCCTCACGCGGGTCAAATCCATGTTTTTGAGCTGCCTCTGCAAGATATATCGCATAAGACGGAGTACAAGCTAAAACCGAGGTTTGGAAATCGTTCATCATCTGGATCTGCTTTTTTGTGTTTCCTGTAGATGTTGGTAAAACCGCACATCCGAGTTCTTCGGCACCTTGATGGAAACCTAATCCACCGGTAAATAATCCATAGCCATATGCGTTTTGGACTATATCAGATGGTTCAACTCCAGCTGCGGAGTAACATCTTGCCATCAGATTGTTCCATGTTTCCATATCGTTACGAGTGTATGAAACAACGGTGGGTTTTCCAGTGGTTCCGCTTGACGCATGAAATCTCACTACATCATCTCTATCTACCGCTAATATCCCATAGGGATAATGATCTCTAAGATCATCTTTGACGGTGAAAGGTACTTTATGAACATCTTCTAGACTGTTGATATCTTTGGGAGTTATGCCTTCATCTTTAAATCTCCTTTTATACATGGGTACATTGTCATAGGCATATTTCACCATCTTGATCATCTTTTCTTCTTGTACCTTTCTTATCTCGTCCCTCTTCATCATCTGAGCTTTTTCATTGAACATATATATCTACCTGTTTTATTAGATCCTATTAATTATACTGACATCCCATACTAGCAAACGATAATAAAGTTTTCGAACTACTGAACATCTAAAATACCTATCTACGATCAGCACTGCTACCATACCCAAGGTTAAGGTGGGTCATCCATACACAACCCAAAACCAAACACACGACACACGATCATCAGAGTATAGTAGATAGTAAAGGTATCAGTATGAGCACTAGTGGAACTGATATTACAGTTGTCCACGTGACCGAAAGGGCGGTTCCTTTAGGATTTAAACCATATGGCAATAGGAACATATTAGTGCTGGTTATAGGGAGTATTGAGTTTATGATTATAACGGCAAACCATGGTCTCGGTATTATTTCCAATAACATGAGGGGTGTAAATACAAGTGTTAAAATGATAGGGGTGTATACCATAGTGGTTAGGAATGCGTTACGGCCTACCGCCCAATCGAAATCTTTTTTCTCTTCATCTTTCTGTGGTAAGATCATCTTCTTCATTTCATCTAATTTCAAGTCTGAGGGATGAACCCCTGAGCCTACGTAATAAAGAGCTGCGGGTATCGTTAAAGCGGTTATGAAATGTAGAACAGTCCCACCGTTGCCTAAGGCTGCGATATCGATGCCTGTTCTATGATGGACTATAATAGCGGCCACGATGAAAGAGAGTAGATACCAAGGATATAATCTTAGATACCATGGTAAAAGCGAGGATTCTTCTTTCAGATTATTTTTTCTTTCATGCTTGTGCATCACTGAAAGTACGTAAGGTATAACTGCAAATAGTCCCACTCCTACGAATGCAATGTATATCGCTGCTGGTATTGCCCAAGCACCTATCCCGAGCAGAGCACCTCCCACAAAAGCAGCACTCCTGCCCTGGTTGGTCAATACTGTTTTTAAGAATATCCTTTTCTTCATCCCTTTAAGCTCTAATTTTTTTGATTCTACATGGCCAAGGAAGTATGCTAGTAGATACATGAAAGCAAGCACGCCAAGGGTTATTCCAGAAAAGATGAGCTGTTCTCTTCCAAAAGTGATATTTAAAAATAATCTGAACATCAACAAAGGGATGAAAACAAATAATAACACAAGGCCAACTTTTTTCATCACCTTATCTATGTATTCTTGTCCAAATGGTTTTGCTAAAAGATATGAGACGATTATACCTACGATTATCCATGGAAGAGTATACAATCCACTTATGTACGGTAGGATGGTCTCTAGCATGCTTATAAATGTCATAGATAGGTCAAAAGGTAAAATATATTTAAAAAGTTCGCTTTGTATCGCACTCAAAGAGATTCTCCAACTGATGGATTTTTCTGTATCCCGATTAAAGAAACTTTTCGGTTCCTCATGGTCGAATGCCTAAATCAACTGAAAAGATCGAGCGAAATCTTAGTTAGTTCTTATAAATGAATTATAGTACGTATAATAAACTCCCGAAAGTCATATTAAGGTCCGGTTTTACTGCAGATGTCGATGGCCGAAAAAGAAAAGGACCTTATTCCTCTCTTCGAACCTGATTCCGTCGCAATAGTCGGTGCATCCAGTAAGAAAGGAAAAGTTGGAAATATCTTACTTTCGAACATAGTAAATTCCGGATTTGATGGAGATATATATCCAATCAATCCCAAGGGCGGAGAATTATATGGTGAAGAGGTTTACGAATCTATAGAAGACCTTCCTCAAGGTATCGACCTCGGGATAATAGTGATACCTGCAAAATACGTCAGGGAAGCTATCGGTAAACTAGGTGAAAAAGGAATAAAACATACTATAGTGATCACCTCGGGATTTTCAGAGATAGGAAATACTGAAGAGGAAAATCTCATCGTTGAAGAAGCGGATAACCATGGTATGAGAGTTCTGGGACCGAACGTTTTTGGAATCTATTCCTCGAAAGTAGACTTGAATGCGACTTTCGGCCCTTCAAAGGTGGCGAAGGGAGAGATCGCACTTATATCTCAGAGTGGGGCACTTGGCATCGCGATGATAGGTAAGACTGCTATGCAGTATCTGGGTCTATCGGCCATCGTCAGTGTTGGAAACAAATCCGACATCGATGATATGGACCTTATCGATTATTTTTCAGATGATGAAAAAAGTAAGGTCATTATGATCTATATGGAAGGACTTCGGAACGGCCGTGAATTCATAGAGAAGGTAGAAAAAGAGATACCTCCTGAGAAAACTGTCATAGTGATCAAGGCCGGTCGGTCGGAAAAGGGTGCCACCGCAGTCGCCTCCCATACAGGTTCATTAGCGGGCTCCGATAGAGTTTTCAGTTCTGCCTTCAAGCAGGCGGGTATTTTACGGGCGGATACTCTTAATGAAGCTTTCAACTGGTCAAGGGCCTTTTCTAACACCCCTTTACCAAAAAATGACAAGGTCGTAGTGGTGACCAATGGCGGAGGTATCGGAGTTCTCAGTGCAGATGCGGCCGAGGAGTATGGAGTTGAACTACTGGATGATCAAACATTTCTTAAGGAAACTTTCGAAGATACTATCCCTCCTTTCGGATCAACTAAAAATCCTATCGATATCACAGGACAGGCAGGACAGGAAGAATATGAGAAGGCGCTGAGGAAGGCTTTCGAAAGTGACGAGATCGGCGCGGTGGTCGGTTTATACTGTGAGACCGGTACGACTGACGATGAAGAGGTTGCAAAAGCTATTAAAGAGATCCATGACGGATATGACGACGAAAAAACCGCGGTGTATACATTTACCGGGGGAGAGGAAGCATATGATTGTGTGCAGTGGTTGAGAAAAAATAATATATCCGCCTACACAGAAACCTATGAAGCGATGTCGTCATTAGGTGCATTGTACAAACGGAAGAGATACCTAGAGAGGAAGGAAGAGATGGAAGAGATCAAGGAACCTGACATAGATATAGAAGGTATAAAGGAAGTCCTTAACAGGGCCATCGATGAAAAAAGATTCAACCTTCTAGAGGACGAAGCTAGAGAGATCTTAGAGTTTGCAGATATCCCTATGGCGGAAGGACGGGTTGTGAATACTATTGGGGATGCTGTAGAAGCCGCTGAAGAGATAGGCTATCCCGTAGTTCTTAAAGTCGTTTCCGAAGATATATTACATAAATCTGATGCAGGCGGACTTGCCTTGAATTTAGAGAACGAAGAAGAGGTAGTAGATGCCTATCAGGCCATATATTCCAACTGTAAAAATAAGTATCCTGATGCACATATCCGTGGTATATCAGTTGCGGAGATGTTGACGGGGGGAGAGGAAACTATAATAGGAGGAACTCGAGACAACTCTTTTGGACCTATGGTTATGTTTGGATTAGGGGGAGTTTATGTCGAGATCCTGGAGGACGTAGTCTTCCGAGTAGCCCCGGTATCTAAAAGAGAGGCTAGAAGGATGATCGGGGAGATAAATGCATTCCCAGTGTTAGTGGGGGCTAGAGGCCAATCAAGGAAGGACCTTGATGCATTGGCAGATATTATATATCGGATGTCCTTTTTGATGAATGAAGTGGATGAGATCTCAGAAATAGACTTAAATCCCATCAAAGCTTTCGACCAAGGAAAAGGAGCGAAGTCCGTAGATGTTGCTGTATCAATTAAAAGAAAGGTGATAGAAAAATGAAAAATCTCATAATAGCTTCAACTAGGCCTGATGCGGGTAAAACAACCGTGGGTCTAGCTATAGCCATGTTAAATAAAGACACTTTCAATTATTTGAAACCCTTCGGTGATAGACCGATCTACAAGAAAAAAAGATTGATCGACTACGATGCAAAATTGTTTAAGAATATATTGGACCTAGATGAGGATTACGAGAAGTTCTGTATAGGTTTTGATCACTCCAAGATCAAATATGCTTACGACGAAGAAACTATCGAAGAGAAGATCAAAGATAGGATAGGAGAGATGAGAAAAACCAAGGACAGCGTTATAATCGAAACGGGCGAGGAATGGAGTGTTGGCTCATCTATAAATCTTGATCCTGTTTCTTTATACAGATACACCGATTCAGAGATAATTATAGTGGCTACAGGAAAACGTACAAGTATGATCGACGACCTCCACACCATTTCGAAATACTTCCAGGCCCAGGATATACCTATAAAAGGTGTGGTTTTGAATAAGGTAGAATCGGTAGAAGATATCCAAAATTTTGCAGTAGACGAGATAGAATCTCTCGGTATGGATGTAATAGGTATAATTCCAGAAATAAAAGATCTGTCTTTGACTAGGGTCAGCTTTATCAATGACATGCTTTTCGGCAAGATAGTCGCTGGAGAGAGTGGCTTGGATAATCTTGTTGAAAATGTATTCGTGGGTGCAATGAGTGCAGAAGAAATCGTTAGAAATCCGCATTATCAAAAAAGAAGAAAACTCATCGTAACAGGTGGAGACAGATCCGATGTAGTGTTGGCTTCCTTAGATGAAGAAACTTCTGGTGTGATATTAACAAATGACATCATACCACCCAGTAATATTATATCTAGAGCGGACAGAGCCGGTATTCCTCTCATTTCAGTTCCACTAGATACCTTCGAAGCTGCTAGAAGAATAGAGCGTATGGACAGGATAACCACAATCGAAGATGATTTCAAAATAAAAAGGATAAAGGAAGACATCACACCGAACATAGATATCCATTTCGATTGAAAATAGAAAGAGTTAAGTAAAATATAGGGGGTCTTTTAAATTAAAGAGTGTGAAATATATGCCATATGATGTAGACTATGTAGATGCTAAGGATGCATTAAACAAGATAGGGAGAGGAGATAGGATATTTGTAGGGTCTGGTGCGGCAGAACCTCAGTACCTTGTAAAGGAATTGACAGAATTGGCTTCAGGATTTTATGATACCGAAATATTTCACATTCAAACGTTGGGTGTAGCTCCATACACAGAAGATAAGTTCAAAGACAGTTTCAGACATAATGCTTTCTTTGTAGATGACAACACAAGAGATGCTGTGGCAGAAGGAAGAGCGGATTATACACCTATCTTTATGAGAGATATCCCTAAACTTTTCAAGACAGGAAGAGTTCCTTTGGACGCATCTTTGATACAAGTATCTCCTCCCGATGAGCATGGCTGGATGAGTTTAGGTGTGGCAGTCGATATAATAAAATCAGCTATTGAAAATTCAAAGATGGTTATCGCACAAGTCAATCCACAGATGCCTAGAGTTCATGGCGATTGTTTTATACATGTGAAAGACGTCGATTATCTGGTCCACCACGAGGAAGACCTGTTGGAATTTGACCCGGTAGTTTCCGGGGAAACTGCAGAAGAGATAGCGGGAAATGTGAGTAGATTGATAGAAAATGGTGCGACGATCCAGATCGGATATGGTGCCGTTCCAAATGCCATTTTAGAGCATTTAGACGTCAAAGAAGATCTAGGCATACACACAGAGATGCTTTCCGAAGAACTCGCCAATTTGATAAAAAGAGGGATAGTGACCAACCAAAAGAAGAGCATCCATAAAGGAAAAAGTATTGCCTCATTTTTGATGGGGACTCGAGAACTGTACGATTTTGTTGATGATAACCCCGGGATAGAACTCAGACCTACCGATTATACCAACGATCCCTTCGTCATCGCTAAGAATCACAAGATGACCGCGGTGAACACGGCACTCCAGGTTGACCTGACTGGGCAGGTATGTGCAGACTCCCTAGGATACAGTTTCTACAGTGGTATAGGAGGACATGCAGACTTCATGAGAGGAGCAGGTTATGCGGACGATGGTAAATCTATAATCGCTTTATCATCCACAGCCCAGGATGGGGATGTTTCTAGAATCGTACCATCCTTGAACGAAGGAGCCGGTGTAGTCACAACAAGGGGCGATGTCGAATATATCGTGACTGAATACGGAGTAGCATATTTAAAAGGTAAGAACATCCGTCAAAGAGCTATGGAATTGATAAACGTAGCCCATCCTAAGTTCAGAGAAAAACTTCTTAAGGAGGCGAAAGAACACAATCTAGTTTACCAGGATCAAGTTCTTGTTTTAGATGAAGGGGGAAGATATCCAGAAGAACTCGAAACTATCAAAACCATAGACGGTAAAGAATATATCTTCAGACCCATGAAACCTACTGACGATGAGCTTTTAAAAGATCTATTTTATTCCCTATCTGACGAAAGTCGATACAAACGGTTCATGAGTGCCCGAAAGGATTTACACCACGATAGGAGGCAGGAGTTCGTACAGATAGATTTCAAAAAGGAGATGGCTATAGTAGTGATCGATCCCGAGATCGAAGGACCACACAGGATGGTGGGAGAAGCTGATTATCGTATAAAAGAGGGGCAGAACGTTGCAGAGATATCCGTTATGGTCAGAGACGAATACCAGAGCATGGGGATCGGTTCAGCCCTAGTAGAATATCTAACCATGATCGCTAAGAACCAGGGTCTATATGGATTCACAGCCGAAGTATTAGCGGATAACAAGAAGATGCTAAAGGTTTTTGAGAAGATGGGTTACGATATAGAGAAGAAGAGAAAATACGGGGAATACGAGTTACGTATGCGATTCGTGTGAGTGTGATCTTGGAGATGTCAAAAGAGATAGAATATACACACCGAGATATCGATTATAGCCCTATCCGAGAAATCATTAGAAAAGCAAAGAATCAGGAAAGGACTACTCTCTTAGAAAGCGAAGCCAGAGAAGTACTAGATATCGCAGATATACCTATAGCCCGGGGAGAGGTTGTTCAGAGTATCGACGAGGGGGTAGATGCTGCTGAGGATATAGGTTTCCCTGTGGTCCTAAAAGTCGTTTCTGAAGATATCATACATAAAATGGATCTGGGTGGAGTACAGTTGGACGTTCAGAATGAAAATGAACTTGTTGAGGCATATGAATCGATATATACTCAAGTGAAACATAAAAGACCAGATGCAAAGATAAGAGGGATATCAGTTGCGGAATTCATAGAAGAAGGCGAAGAAGTGATCATCGGAGGGATGATGGATCCATCTTTCGGTCCGGTTGTGATGTTTGGCCTGGGTGGGATCTATGTTGAGTTGCTAAAAGACGTGGTGTTTCGGGTAGCGCCTATAGATACTCAGCAGGCATGCAGGATGATCCAAGACACTCGGTCATTTTCGGTTTTGATAGGTGCAAGGGGGAAAGAACGAAAAGACATTAAAGCCGTAGCGGAGATGATATCGAAACTAGGTGATCTGATTTATTTTGTAGACGGCATCAATGATATAGACCTCAATCCAGTATTGGCTCTTGAAAAAGGAGCAATTGCGCTAGACGTGGCGGTAAATATAAAATGAGATGCAGCATCTTGAAATGATATTTTACGTAGACATCGTAATCTTTATAAAATCACTTTATATATGTCATATCATGAAAGCAGTAATCTTATCTGGCGGATTTGGAACTAGGATGCGACCATTGACCGACACCACACCTAAACCTTTGTTACCTATACTGAATAAACCATTGATTCGACACGTAATCGATCAACTGCCCGACGAAATAGACGAGGTGATCTTAGCAGCAAATTACAAGATCGATATGCTTCGGGAATACTTCGAAGGAGAGGATATCGATAAAAAGATTCACGTTGTCGATGAACCCAAACCATTGGGAACCGGAGGGGCAGTGAAGAACATAGAAGAATACCTAGATGATACCTTCTTCGTCATAAATTCAGATATAATCTCGAGTATCGATCTAAATGAATATCTAGATTTTTTCAGGTCTAAAGATGGAGTCGGTGCGATCTCTGCCTGGGAGGTAGAACATCCGGAGGAATTCGGTATATTTGAGTTGAATGATCATGACAGGATCTTAAGATTTCAAGAGAAACCTGAATCTTGGGAAGCCTTTTCGAATACCATAAATGCAGGACATTATATTTTAGAGCCTGAAGTCCTTGATCTGATACCCTCCGGGGAGAAGGTCTCTATGGAAGATGAGATATTCCCACTCCTTGTAGATGATGGCCTGTTTGGGTTTGAATTTGATGGGTACTGGGTCGACTGCGGAAGACCCTCCAGCTTTTTCGAGGCTACTCGAGTTCTTTTGGAAGAGATGGATAAGCGATATCTTATCGGTGATAGGAGTGTTATCGACGGTGAGATCGAAAACTATTCAGTGATGGGGATCGACTGCACGATCGGTGACAGTAAGATATCAAATTCCATCCTCTTCGATGGTGTAGAGATCGATGACGGATGTATTATCGAGAACAGCATAATCGGGTATGATGTGATCATCGAAGATGATGTGAAAGTTAAAGATTCGATAATATCCGATAATATATATCTCGAAGAAGGGCACGAGATAATAGATACAAAGATGAAATCCGAGGGAGTGGAGTAGATGCCAAAACTGTTCGGTACGAACGGTGTTAGAGGGATAGTAAACCAGGATATGAATGTAGACCTAGCGATAAGATTGGGTAAAGCCATAGGGACATGGCTTGATTGCGGGAAGGTCTTGATAGGGACGGATACAAGATTGTCCAATCAGATGCTGAAAAACGCTGTATGCTCCGCTTTGACTGCTACAGGATGCGATGTCATCGACGTCGGAGAAGTTCCTACGCCCGCTATACAGATGTATACCAGAGATAATACTGACCTCGGTATAGTGATCACGGCATCCCATAACCCTCCCCAATTCAACGGTATCAAATGCATCGACGGAGATGGAACTGAATTGATAAGATGGAAGGAAAAAGAGATCGAAAAGATATACTTCTCAGAGGATTACGACTTAGCAAATTGGTCCGACGTTGGTAAAATTTCGTCTGACGAAGCAAACCAGAGTTATATGGAGGCCGTAAAAGCTAAAGTCGATAAAAGCAAGATCGAAAAAGCAGATCTGAAAGTTATCGTGGATTGTGCTAACGGTGCAGGTTGTTACACCATGCCATATATACTGAAAGACCTCGGATGTGATGTGATCACTCTAAACGCTCAACCAGACGGGACCTTCCCCGGTCATGACAGTGAGCCAACAGAAGAGAATTTAAAAGACCTGATAAGGTTGGTGAAAGAAACCGACGCGGATTTAGGCATCGCAAATGATGGGGATGCAGACCGGGCTATTTTCATCGATGAAAGCGGTAGATATCTTCATGGTGATAAGACCCTTACACTTGTGGCTAAAAAAGTAGTAAAGGATAACGACGGGGGAATGGTCGTTACGCCTGTCAGTTCTTCTACAAGTGTAGAAGATGTTGTTGAAGAGTCTGGAGGGGAACTGATATACACGAAGGTGGGTTCTCCCATCGTTGCAAGGGAGATGATAGAGAAAGGTGCGCTCTTCGGTGGAGAAGAGAACGGTGGACTTATCTTTGCTGGTCACCAGTACTGCCGTGATGCGGGTTTAACTGCCGCTAAGATAGTAGAGATGATCGCCTCTGATGGACCTCTTTCCGAACTGGTAGATGATTTACCCAACTATGCCCTGGATAAAAGGGGTGTTGCCTGCCCAGATGAGATGAAAGTCGAACTTATGGAGCGGTTGAAGAAAAAGTTTGATGAAGAGGAATACGATGACATCGATGGATTAAAGATATATTATGACGAAGGCTGGGTCCTCATCAGACCATCTGGAACTGAACCGAAATATAGGGTATACTCGGAGGCTAAGGACGTAGATATAGCTGAGAAATTAGGGGATAAACATCAGAAGATAGTAAAACGAGTTTTGGAAGATATCCGGTAAGCAGGACTGGATATGAACCTTTTATTTATATCTAAAAATATCAAGACGTATGACGATTATCCCATATATGCCAAAACTATAAATAACAACACCACCCTAGTATATATTGTCCGACGTTTTGTCGGACCCGAAGGAGCTTATGGGATAGGATGCCACTTATAAGAAAAAAGCAGGAAACTGATCCGACGACCAAGAAATTGATAGACCAGGGTATAATAAGGATCAAAACCGACGAAAATGTAAAAGACCAGGGTGCTAAAGAAAGGATCAAGGAATTCGGTAAAGTCACCTACGATTTTTGGAGCGGTGTGAAATATACTCTGATTTTGTCAGCCCTACTATGGTGGCTGCCGCTTTTCGGTCCGATGTTAGCTGGATATGTGGGCGGTCGAAGGACCGGCGGGCCAAAAAAGGGTTTGGCTGCGGCTATATCAGCACTAGGAGTGATCGCTATAGTACATCTAGCATTTTCTTACAGCCTTGTACCCTTAAGTGTGATGGAACTTTTAAAGATCCCCAGCGCTCTTGTCGCAACGGCATATCAGAGACCGATGTTGGCACCATATGTGAACTTTCTAGAACTATACTGGAGTTCTTTCTACGCTTCTATTTTAGGAGGGTTACCTTACTCCCCCAATAGTTATGTTCTAACTGGTATATTCGCCTATATCGGAGGCGTGATCTCGGTAGAGAAAAAAAGAGAACTAAATGATGCTAATAGTGCCGGAAGTACGATCAATATAGACCTTTCAAGTATGAATGGTCAACCGAACTCGAATCACAGGTATACAGATAGGAAAAAGATGCTAGTGAATTCAAATTTCAATCATCAATACGAGAACGCTAAAAGAGCGAGTACCCCAAAAAGATGGGAGGACCTTAAGGCGATACAGTACGACCAGAACAAACGAAAAAAAGAAAAAGCGAAAAGAAAGCGAAAGAAAAAAAAGAGTAAGAGTAAAAAAGAGAATACGGATGAGCATAGATATCAACCCGTAAGGTTTTCAAGTAAACCTGTCAGACATCACACAAATACCGAAGGCGACGATTGGGAATTCCTGTAGATGATCTAAGCATAGAAGTTATTAATCCCGTATCGTATCAGCTTGGGTAATGAAGATACTTCATCAGGACACAAGAACCGGTAAGATCAAACTCAGAGTCGATAATCTAGACGACCTCTGGCACATAAAGAATATCCTGAATCCCGATGATATAGTTTCAGCTGTGACTTTTAGGAGAGAAGAAACTCAAAGCGATAAGATCCGCTCGGAAAGGGGAGAAAAAAAACGGATGAGGTTGGATATAGAAGTGGAAAAGATAGAGTTCCACGAATTTACTGATAGACTGCGTATCTTGGGTGTTATCGTTGACGGACCGCAGGACTTAGGTTCTTACCACACTTTGAACATCACCGATGGGGATCAATTGACTATTATCAAAGAGGAATGGAAAGATCACGAGTTAGATAGGTTGAAAGAGGCCGTTGAGCACAGCCAAAAACCGGTGATAACTTTCGTAGGGTTAGAGCAGGACGAGGCAACCATCGCCATAATGAGGCAGTACGGCGTCAAAGAGATGGCACACATCTCACCTAACATCAGCGGTAAGTTTTACGACTCTGAAAAGGTCAGTAAAAAAGATTTCTTCAAGATGATCATCAGAAAGTTAGAACATATCATGGAACCGGAATCACCCCTAGTGATATTCGGCCCTGGATTTTTCAAGGAAGATTTCTACGAATGGGCTAAAGATAAACATCCTGGTTTGATGAAATATGCTGAAGTGATACCGGCCGGGGAAGGAGGGATGACAGGTTTACATGAAGTTTTGAAAAAAGGTAAGGAACGGGGTAGTTTAGATGGACAGAGGATGTCCTATGAAAGTGAGAAAGTAGAAGAACTTCTTAAAGAAATCAAAAAGGATGGGGCCTATGCTTATGGTAAAGGATCAGTAGAAAGGGCAGTTGAATTGGGTGCGGTCGATGAAATGTTGATATTGGATACAAAAGTAAGGGACGAGGAGGGAGAAGAACTTATGAAGGAGACTGAACAGTTGGGTGGGGAAGTGGTGGTTATCAGTAGTACACATGAAGGGGGAGAAAAGCTGGAAGCTCTCGGTGGATACGGTGCTTTGCTGCGGTATAAGATCGAATAGGGCTCTATATTTTAGAGCCTAAAGTTAATAAATTGGGATTTAAAAAGACATATACAGCGTCATGAAAAATTTTATTATGTCACTGTTCCATATACAATAAGGAATGAAAATGACTCAATCGGTAATCATAGTTGGTGCAGGACCTGCGGGCATGTTCGCAGCTTATGAACTCTCTAAAAAAGATATCGATGTACTGGTTTTAGAGAAAGGGAAGGATGTAGAGGATAGAACGGAATTTGAGATAATGTCTGGAATAGGTGGTGCAGGTACTTTTTCAGATGGGACTGTGAATCTACGGCCGGATATCGGTGGAGACCTTAAAAACTATACACATGACGAGGATAAGGCCTGGGAACTTGTCGATTATATAAAAGATGTATTGAAACGACATGGGATGCCTGAACCAAAAAGAGAGAACCTTGAAAAAGAGGAAGAACTCAAACGCCGTGCCGCTTCAGTGGGAGCTAGATACCTTCCGATAATCCAATCACATATCGGTTCGGATAAGGCTCCGGATGTGATCATATCCTTCAAGAAGGAATTGGAAGGTAGAGGGATCAGATTCAAAGTTGATACCGAGATAGAGGACCTTATCATAGATGACGATAGATGTGCAGGAGTTAGAAGTAAAAACGGAGAAGAGTTTACCGGTGAATACACTATCCTAGCACCGGGTCGCGTCGGGATAGATTGGGTTCAGAGATTGACTGAAAAATATAGGTTAAATGCCAGTTTCGCTCCTATCGATATCGGAGTCAGAGTCGAAGTTCCCAGTATCATAATGGATCCAGTGATAGATGTGAACCGTGACCCGAAATTTCATTTCTATACTAAAAGCTATGACGATTTCGTAAGGACTTTCTGTACCAATCATCAAGGTTTTGTCGTTAGAGAGGAGTACGACGGTTTCATTGGTGTGAACGGTCACTCTAGAACTGATATCCAAACTGAAAATACTAATTTTGCTTTCCTTGTCAAGTTAAAGTTGACTGAACCGCTGGAAGACACCACGGAATACGGGCGTGCTCTTGCTCAATTGGCCACCACCATCGGGGGAGGTAAACCCATAGTCCAGAGGATCGGTGACCTCAAAGATGGAAGAAGGTCCACTCACGGTCGATTGAGGAGAAATTCGATCCAGAGAACCCTAGACGATGTGACTCCGGGTGACATCTCTATGGCACTTCCCCAGAGGGTCATGAACGATATAATGGAGGGACTCGATATGCTTAATGAGATCATCCCGGGTGTCAAATCAAGTAACACCCTTCTTTACGCACCCGAGATAAAGTTCTACGCCAAGAAACTCGAAGTCGATGAGGATATGGAAACATCCATACCTGGACTATTTGCAGCGGGAGATGGTGCTGGATTGTCCCACGACATAGTAAATGCAGCATCGACTGGAGTATTAGCAGGAAGAGGTATATCAAACAAATTAAATTGATAATTCATAATCCTGATACTTTCATCCGTCTCCCTAGAAGGTCCATTAAATTCAAAGCCTGTAAACCGTTATTTTCATAGATCAAGAATTCCCCTTTTATTCCGACCATCTGTCCCCTATGAAGACCGGGAGTAGGTCTGTATCTGGGAACTGCACGTAAAGGCAGAGAGATAGGGTAATCATTCAAAAAGATCAATTTACCAGTCGGTATCCTGTTCTTTACCGATCTATATCCGGTCCTGATGCTTTCTTTATCGACCTTTTTAGAAAGTGTTTTCAATTTTCTTTTTTTACTCACCCTCTGACTGATACGTAACTTCTCACTGAGACGTTTTTCTTCATCTCTTGCATCCTTTCTATGTGGAAGCGTGGCTAACAATGAATATGCATCCGCTCCCTGTTCTATCAATCTTGTTTTGATCCTTGACTTCTTCGTCATCCCAATCTTTGTATGATAACCGTGAAAAGCCAAATAGACGGCATGTTCCCCCTCACAGAATCTTCCTTCACAATCGCTACAATTTTGAGGTTCGAATATGCACTCTAAATTAGGTATACTCTCGGGCGCACATCCACTGCACTGGTTAAAATTATCTACGTTCCTTTCGTGAGGACAGGGAGTATACCCATCTTCAAAACTACCGATACATGTCTTTTCCTGGGAAACGTTAAAATCGATCTTTCCCAGATCCACCTCGATGAGGTCGTTTCCATCAAAGACTTTGAGTTCTGGAGAGAAGGAGTCCCACCGGTAAGACACAACGTGGACTTCTTTCTCGTTGATCAACTTCTCTCTGTCCTTCAACAGGGTATCAGCTTGTTTGAACACTATATCTAAAACTTCTTAGCAAAATATATGGTTTTTGCACAGTAGGGCTGTAGCAGTAGTGAGGGATGAATGATTTAAATAGCATTTACTATTTTAGAACAGTGATGACTTACAAAACAATCCAAGACACTGTTCACGGCAGTGTCAAGTTATCCGGCCCCTTTCTCGAACTACTCGAATGTCCAGAAGTTCAAAGATTACACGGTATTGCTCAACTAGGTTTGACTAAACTTGTTTTTCCGGGAGCAAACCATACGCGATTAGAACATTCTATAGGAGCTTACCATGTTGCCGATAGGATGAGTGAGGGGTTAGATATTACAGAGCAGGAAAAAAACATAGTAAAATCAGCAGCTCTCCTTCACGATATAGGACATGCTCCACTTAGCCATACTCTAGAATCCATACTGAGCCAGGCGACGGACAGCGACCATATGGATATCACTAAAAAGATAATAAAAGGTGAGATCTATACTCAAGAAAGAGATGTTCCCACCATACCTGAAATCTTGGAAAAAAACGATATCCCAAAAGATAGGGTAGCGGCATTGATCAAAGGGAAAGATAACAATTCTAAGATAACTGAATTCAATATACATGAAGGACAGAAGTATTTTGGTGAAGAGAAATACCTCTATCAGATGATCCATGGACCTATGGATGTGGATCAGCTAGATTATCTTTTGAGGGATTCCCATTATACTGGTGCTGTACACGGGGTGATCGATCTTGAAAGAGTTCTTCAAACTATAGAGATACACAATGGAAATCTAGTCATCACTAAAGGAGGCGTTCCAGCGGTAGAAGGTATATTAGTAGCACGTGGGTTGATGTTTTCATCAGTCTACCTCCACAAGACCACTAGGATAGCTGAGCTTATGCTCGCTAAGGCTGTAGATAGGCTCGGTCAGGACTATGACGAGGTATACAGGATGACGGACTGGGAACTGTTGAGCTTTTTAAGAGGTAAAGGAGGTTTCCAAGCAGAGATCGTAGATCGTTTGAAATATAGACGATTGTACAAAAAATGCTTCTCTCTAGACACCTCGGAAAAAGAGAGTTTAGACGATGATATATCTGGAAGTATCTCTGATATAAGGAAGTTAGAGAAAAGGATCGCTGATAGGAAGCATGTAGACGAAAACAGAGTTCTCGTCGATATCCCAGATAAAGAACTGAAACTTTCAGAGCCTAGGTTGTCAAAAACCGATATTAAAATATTGGATGGGGGCAGGCTTTACAATCTATCAAAGTACAGCCCTCTGGCATACGCACTCCAAAAAAGACCTAGTAAAACATGGGTACTTATGGTATCATGTCCGTCTGAACTAAGAGAGAAGATAGGAGATGCGGCACGAAAAGAAATCCTAAGCTGAAATATAATGATTAATTTGGTATGATAATTATTAAATAGGGGTATACCATTATAATCTGTGATGGTATTCATGGCTGAAGATGATTTTGAAGATGATTTTGAAGATGATGAGGGTTTTGAAGGGTCTATGAATGATGATGAACTCGATAATGAATTAGGCTTAGAAGATGAAGATTCTTTCGAAGAAGCAGAATGTCCTACTTGTGGTGCTTCTGTCCCACTCGATGCCACTGAATGTCCTGAATGCGGTCAAATATTCGAAGAGGACGAGGAAGAAGAACTATGGGAAGAAGAGGAAGAAGAGGAAGGACGTGGACTTTGGGATGATTCTGTAGAAGAACCTAGTAAAGGGAAATTGTATCTAGGAATCTTCTTAGTACTTTTCGGAGGTGTTGGTCTTACATTTATGTCATGGTTCCATAATGTTATAGGTATATTCCATAGTGCGGGTATTGGTGGTTATGAGGGATATGGACCTCTAGATCAGATGACAGGAGGTACTGGAACAATCGTTACTATCATAGGCCTCATCGTAATATATCTCTGGTATAAGGATGTTAGAGAATATAAAGAAGCTTTAGCCCCTACAGAAGAAAGAGAAGAGGAAGAATTCGAAGAGGAATTCGAAGAAGATGTATTGTATGAAGAAGCTGAACCGATAGACGCGGATGTAGAAGAAGGGACAGATGAAGAAGAATTCTTCGAAGAAGAAGAGGAAGAGTACTAAAAAAGATATGAATATTCCTCGCACCAAACCTCTTTTTTATTTCTTTAGAAGGCAAGGGAAATATTTTAAAGGATGTAATATGTAAGTAATATATGGATGGGATTTGTCTGACGGAAGTAGAAAAAGAAATGCAGGAAGACAAAAAAACTCTAGCCGATGAAGATATTGCAGGATTAGAAGAGGATGAACCGGGTCAGTCGGGAGGAAATAAATACAGTTGTGAGAATCAATCATCGAGAAATGATTTTGTGGGGGTCACATTTGGAGACGTGGGAACCACCACCCTTCAATGCAACATTTGCAACCCTATTGATAAAGGTGAGTATATTGAATTACAACACCCTACTGCAGATAGAGTTCTTGGCCAAGTAGAAAAAGTTGAAAGGAAAACCGATCTATCAGTTGATAAAGCGATAGAGTTGAGTAACGGTGAAACCATAGATATCGATGAGACTATCATAGCTACCATCAACATCATCGGTTATAGAGATGAAAGAGGTCTATTGAAATTACCCGGAAATCCATTCAGAGCGGGTGAAAAAATATACCTTGCAAAAGAGGACTTGATCAGAGATGTCATCGGCCTGAAAGAAGATGAGAATGGAGCCTTTATCGGTAAGTTGAGAGGACATGATATCGAAGTGAACCTCGATATAAATTCTATAGCTCAAAAACATCTCTCAGTACTGGCCAAAACAGGTGCTGGAAAAAGTTATACGACGGGGGTTATAATCGAGGAGTTTATGAAACACGAGGTCACTAATATCATTTTAGATCCCCATGGAGAATATTCTTCATTGGCAAAGGCGGGTGATGTGGATCCATCAAACGACTTCGGGGTAAAATCTTGCGGATATGGGAATATATTGACAGAGTTCACACCTATGCCCGAGATCAATAAAGGTGCTAAACCTTTAAGATTCACTTTCAGGAATATGGAACCTAACAAGATATTGGAGATGGCAGAGTTAGATAAAAGAAAATCTAATATCAAGAAACTAGAGGGTGTAATATCCAGATTGGAAGCTTCAAAAGGGACCTACAGTGTAAATGACATGATTCGACTTTTCAAAAAGAATGAAGAAGATGATGTTTCCACTTTGATCAGGGGTTTAAAGACTCTCAAAGGCAAAAATGTCTTCGCCAAGAAGGGAACACGTATGGACGATATTGTTCAAGAGGGAAAAACATCTATAATCAATCTGAAAGGAACTCCTCCGGATCTACAAAACTTCGTAGTAAACAAATTAGCTACAGCCCTTTTCGAATTGAGAAAACGCAATAAGATACCACCTTTGATGGTTTTCGCCGAGGAAGCACACAACTTCTGTCCACAAAGAGGAAAAACTGAGAGCTCTGATATCTTCCACACGATAGCTAGCGAGGGAAGAAAATTTGGTCTAGGTCTAGCCATCATAACTCAAAGACCTGCAAAAGTCGATAAAAATGTACTCAGTCAATGCAATACTCAAGTGATCTTAAAAGTAACCAATCCAAATGACCTTAAAGCTATCGAATCTTCTATAGAAGGTGTTACAAAACAGATGAAAGAGGAGATCCAAAGGCTCCCTATTGGTGAAGCTATTGTAACCGGTGGGGGTCTATCCGAACCACTATTCGTAGGAATCCGCCCGAGAGAAACACAGGATGGAGGCCAGTCTATACGAGTAGTATAGGTGGGCAGTATTGTAGGTAGTATTGTGGATAATATAGGTGTGATCTTTATGGTCGATGAAGTAAGAGTAAAAAAATATTTGAAAAAGACTGAGACTGCTTTGGATAAGGTAGAGATCACGGTTCCTGACCGTTCTCACTACTCAAAGATCGCAGACGATTTTTTGAATATGGCTAAATCATATTACAAGGATGCGGTCCACTTTTTTGAGAATGATGACTTAGACAATGCTTTCGCATGCGTGAACTATTCTCACGGTTGGCTGGACGCCGGTGCTAGATTGGGTTTGTTCGAAACCGGTGGGGATGACGAACTTTTTACACTCGCTGAATGATCATATTAACCGAGCACCTTGGTTGTCTATGCGAGTGAGGTAAATATTCTCGGCATCAGTTTCTTCTTCCAAGATCTCCATAATAGTATCAATATCGCCAAAAAAGAATAGAGAATTTCCGATCATCGCCATGCTACCTTTCCCGTGGCCCCTTAAGGCATCGATCGCGTCTCCGACCTTTTCTTTGATGAACTTAGTGTTTTCAGCAAATTCTAATGACAGATCCAAAAACTTCTCAAACCCTTTATCTGGTAAAAATTCTTCCATACACTCGTTACCGAACAGTTTGATCCATTCACTTAAAAGAGGATCATTCAATATATCCGGAGTTACCAATGGCTGTCCTAAAACAGCTATCACTAATTCTCTGTCCACATCTTTTTTAATTATCTCACCATCAGGAGGGAGCCCTTCCTTCACCCTTATTTCAAAACCCCCCTTCGATTGAGCGACGACATCCCCCAAACCTGTTCTACAGAATACTTCTGAATTGTGAGCATATTCAACAGCTTTTTTAGGGTCCTCTCCTAGGTCGTCAAGAGCAGCCATCCCGGCTGATAAGGCACAAGCACCACTCAAACCGAATCCCTGACTGAAAGGGATCTCGGTTTCGATGAATACTTCCCCACCCTGAGCTATATTGAAAAGTGTTTTTTCAACAGTCGGAAAGGCTGTCCGTTCACCATCGACCTCTATAAGCCATCCTTTTTCACCAACGCTTACCTCAGCCTCGACCCCCAACTCTATCGAAAAACCAGCCCCTCTTGAACCTGTCTTATTGAAGGGTTCTTTCGAGGATTCAGAAAGAGTGAAAAATCCGGTTATGTGTCCTGGGCAAAAAGCTTTACTGGTCATTTTACTTCCTCTTTTTGATTTCGTCCAGTATCTTTTCTGCTATGTCTCTTTTACTCCCTTCTATCCATTCTTCTCCTTCTAAAATACACACCGTATTCGTTTCATCTTCCACATCTTCTAAAGAATTAGCTACTACCATGTCGGCCCTTCCTTCATCTACCATATGCTCAGCCCTTTCTACAGCTTTTTCTCGTGAATCTTCGGCTTTAAAAGCTACTAGGAATTCCACATCATCCCGGACTTCATCGATGAATTTAGGGAGAGGTTTTAGTTGAAGATTTAATGAATCTTCTGAAGATATTTTTGATTCTGAGACCTTACTCACACCAAAATCGGAAAGTGCTGCAGGGACGATGACAGTTTCGGTCAAGTCCTTTGAATACCCTATAAGATCCTCCACAGTTTCGAACTTTCGATTCGGTATCCAATGTGGTATATCCGCTTGAACGTTTCCATGCCATAATTGAACATTTGCACCACGTCTGAAAGCTCTTCTAGCCAGTTCGATGCCGGTTTTTCCAGAGGCTCTATTGGTGATGACCCTCATGGTATCTATGGGTTCTACGCTGCTGCCGGTTATAACGGTTATATTTTCATCTTTAAGATCGTCGTTCAGTACTCTTATGACATTGTCAACTATCTCATCTTTATCCGCTACTTTAGCGGCCCCTTCTTCGATCTTAGGACCTATAATTGTAGCTTCTAACTCTTCCTGCACCTTCTTTAGATTATCCATGACGATGGGATGCTCGTACATACTTTGATGCATAGCGGGTACTATCATCAGTGGTATACCCGAGCCTATACTAGTTGTGGCGAAGGTGGTAACTGGAGTATCATCTATCCCGTTAGCTATTTTAGAGATCGTGTTAGCGGTAGCCGGCGAAATCAAAAACAGATCCGCCTTATCTGGAACCTTACCGCAGTGGCTGACATGTTCGACCTGCCCAGTTAACTCGGTTACGGGTTCATAACCAGAAGAAAATTCGATCGAGTAGGGGTGTACTATCTTTTCAGCCCATTCGGACATCACACAGTGGACCTCGGCCCCCTCTCTCACCAATTCCCGTATCAACTTTACACACTCAACAGCAGCTATGCTGCCGGTGATACCAAGCACTATCTTTTTACCTTTAAGATCATCGCCTTTTGAACCTTTTAAATGCTCTGAAGGATGCATATTTACACCTAGTATTGAGACCACTTTTAATATTATTTGTCTTTGTAGTCTTCTATCATTTAGTTAGGTACAGGGTTATAATAATCTTTTCTCCTTTTAAACCCTCTTCATACCAAGATGAACTAATAACATCGTCTCCAAAATTATCTTTGAAATCATCGGATTCAACTAAACCTCCGCCGCTTATACTCATGTCTTCTGTAAAATTCGCTGAAATTTCCATATACCAATCGTATTTTCTTTGGATATGGGCGTCGACCATCAGAGATATATCTTCAGCGTAGGTAAAGTTTTCACGCTCGATGCCTAAACTTTCAAGGTAGATTTGTTCGATAAGCAGTGTTCTGACCGTTGTATCACTTCTATTCACGTAACCCTCGGTGTAGTTATAGCCAGTATCGGGTATCGTGGATGATAAGATAGCCCGCCTAGTTTGCTCGCAGTAATCACTTGAAAAACTTCTTTCCTGGAGTTCTTCCAGTCTATTACTCGAATATACCGTCAATATGGATGCCGCGATCATCAAAAATACGAAAAAAAGGACAGCATCATATAGACTGAAGACACCTTTATTATCGAAGATCATCTCACCTCCCAAATAGTTATTTTCAAAGAGCAAAGGTGTGCTCTACCGATATCATCTTCAACCACAACAGATGTACTCCTAGAATATATCTGCTTTTGAGGTGGGACAGGTGAAGTCTTGAACTCGAAGGATTGCTCATCTTCGTATAGGCTGTTATCAGTTATCGATATCTTATACTCAAAACCCAAAGATTGGGGATGAAAGGTCCTATTCAGTAGACTTTGGTTGAGAGCTTCTAGATTCTCAGATACGTAAACTCCAGAAGATTCAGTGATCAAATGGTATCGTCGGAAACTTGAGATGAAATCATCGAGATCATCTTTCATATCCTCCTCCTTTTGTTCTTCAATATACATCGACTGGACGTGAAATAGACTCAGCGTGAAGATCGATATAGCGATAATTATGGTAAGTAGGGCAGGTATGTCTACGAAGAAACCCGCTACACCTCTGTCATCTCTTTGCATCGAGGGGGGAAAAGAGGAATGATATTTATATTTTAAAACGATTCGTATATGCCGTTATGGAATTTGTATTTATATCCCAGTTCTTCCAATCGATCTTCTACTTTCCCATCAAAGCTTTTCACTAAAACCCTGTTCCACCTATCATCGTAATAGTTGAATCCATATTCATTTAAAATATCCACATAGTTCGGATTGACGAATTTGATAACAAAATTATTTTCATCGTATAAACTTTCAACAGCTTCTAAAAGTGATGGTAGATCATCTTCATTTTCGACAGCGATCTCTTCACACACCACCTGATCTCTTCCACCTTTCAACATCAAATACCCAACTTTTTCTCCGTTCCTGAAAGCGATCCTTACATTCTCGTTCTTCGGCCAACCCCTGGCTTCAGCCATATCCCAGAACTCCTCTTCACGGACCACTAATCCGGTCAGTCCTTCGACACTCTTCAAGTAAGTTTTTCTGATATATTCCGGATCTTCTTCTTCCTTCAACTCTATCTCTTCACTTTTTAGGTCACTTTTCATCTTTTTGTAGGCTGCAGGATAAGCTAGTATATCTCGATATCCCAACTTTTCATAGAGATTGTGAGCCACGTTGCATTTATCGGTCATCAAGAAGGAAAATCTCACATCTTTCTCTTCCATTATCTCGTGTGCTCTGTTCAATAATTTCGTACTGACCCCCTTTCTAGACGCTGAAGGACGTGTACATACATTCCGTATCCCTCCAGTTAATTCGATACCACTTTTTGTTTTCAACCTCGGAAAAAGGAGTCCAACGGTCCCTAAGACATTTCCATCTTCCACAGCATACAATTCACCACCCCATCTAGGTAATCTCGGATCCGCTTCTATCATATCTACAACATGTTTTTTAGAATACGGATGATTGAAACAGGTTAGGGTGAGTTCTGTCATCTGGTCGTCGTCGACTTCTTCGTAAGTTACTATCTCCATGGATGGTTCTATTGTATGGATGATATTTAAACTTTTGAAAGGGATGTTGGTAGAATCATGGTTTTGGTAATGACTGACACTGATTGGATTACGATATGCGTCTAGTAGGGGTGTGTGTGAGATCCCTCAAAGGTTTTATTTTAACTCGGTCGTGTCGTCTTTTAAGAGACGTAACATTTTTTTTGGTGTTAAAGATATCACGCCTTCGATATCGAACTCCTTCTTTGCTAGGAATATTTTTTCGTCGGGTAGATAATCCGTTCGGTCTAAAAACTCCCGAACGTCCGATTCCGAAACATTTTCGCTCCATTTCACTTCACCAGAGGCTCGAACATCGTTGTCATGAGTGATGATGAAATCGAATTCGCTTGAATAGTGATATTCGTATTTACCATCGTAAAGTTCCGCGAAAAGATCACCGCAGTACCTCTCTATATGTTTAGGGATATTCTCTTTGATGACTTTCTTTATCCTTTTGTCAGAGATGTCTTCCTCAAAAAAATTGTATTTTTCGTCGAGCAGGTAACCGAGTTCCATTATCGGTGATTTTATGGTGTATCGGTAGCCCTTCTTATGGTGTAGAGGGATCCTGCTCACAAGGTCCATGGACATCATGTTCTTGAAATATGGCCTGATGTTGCTCGGGTCTGGCTGATCTATCAGACCTCGTGAATGAAGTAAGTCGGCTATCTCTTTAAGTTTCCATCGACCTAGAGCGAGTGATCGTATTATCCCTTCATAGACTTCAGATAATGTTCTTTCTTCTTCTAGGAATATCTCTCCAGTCAATGAAGGTATGGTTTGTTTCGAAAAGTATCGGTCGGGAGAGACGGTTGATTATGTTATAAAAGAAGAATTTTGAGTATTTCCATCATATTTTTAGCTTTC
>JAWOGF010000017.1:0-15169 GCA_046497075.1 Candidatus Saliniplasma sp. | reverse complement strand
TGACGTTCACATCATCCCGTCTTGTGCATCCGCCACCTACCTATGTAAAGGTCGATGCCATCATCGGAAACATCGAAACGCACCGAGTTCTTTTCTCCGTTCCCATCTAGGTAATAGAACTCGTACCTACCGACATCCTTCTCCTCGGGTATTAACACTACCTGATCTTCCTCTAGTCTCTCTTTCACCGTCAGTTTCAAAAGTGGTCCTTTCTGCTCAATTTCCATCTTCTTGATCCCTCGATAGGACTCGTACATACCAGTCAATCTCTCAAGCCTTTCCTTACGTTTGAAGTAGGTCAATTCGTCCCCGTCCTTGCCTTTCAAGGTCATCAACACCCACTTAGCCACTTCTTCGAAGGAGCTGCCTGGTATGGTATTCGCAGCAACGGCCACTCCCAGATCACCGGCGAAACCGATGAAACCACCGCTCACCGCTATGGAACCACTGTGGCCTATGAACGCTTCTCCGTCTAACTCCTTAACAGCCCAACCATAGCCGTAATCGCCTGTCTCCCTTTCGATGTGAGGTTGGTGGGCTTTCTTAAGTAGCTCAGGATCGACCACTTCTTCGCCTTTGAACACCCCTCCATTGATATTCATTATCAGATAATTCGCCAGCTCTTTCACAGAACTCAACAATCCACCGCCGGGGTGGCCGATCTCACGCAGAGGATAAGCAGTCTTCTCAGGACCGTCTTCACCCATGAAATACGGAGTCATTATATCTTCTCCACCGTAATCGAACCTCGATCTTTTCATCTTCAATGGTTCAAAAACTACCTCTCCAACGAATTCTGGATAAGTTTTACCACTCACTTTTTTGATAATCTGTCCTAAAAGAGCGTATCCTGAATTGAAGTAGAAGAACTCCTCACCCGGTTCTGCAGCGATCTCACACTTTGCACCGTTGAGATGGATATAGAAATCTCCGATGTCACTTAAAGCCAGCCCCCTCTCGTCCATCTCGATCAGCCTGTCTATGAGGGCTTCGCTCACTCCCAGCGAAGGCATACCGGAGGAGTGAGTCAGAAGATCGTGAACGGTCACATCGTTCTCCCACTTCACGGGAACGTAGTCGGTTATCTTATCATCGAGCTCCAGCTCCCCTCTCTCAGCGAGTTTCAACACAGCTAATCCTGTGAAAGATTTCGTCACCGATGCCATCCCATAAAGCGTATCTGCAGTAGCTGGCAGGTTCTTCTTCAGATCCCGGGCCCCGAATCCCTTTGCATACAGTACTTCATCCCCTTCAACCACAGACAAGCCGAGCCCAGGTACCTTGTTCTCAGCCATCCATCTAGTCAAAAAATCCTCGATCTTATTACGAACATCCGCGGGTAACTTATCATGCATCTTAACACCTCATACTAACCATCAATCAGAGCAAAAATAAATAGATTTTTGTAAGGAATCATCTCGATAAAGAGTTAATAAGATCCCGATAAAAAGTTTTTATGAAATAACATCAACTAACTATCCACATCTGGCCGTATGGGAAAACTGACACCTGATAAGATCAAACTAGAACCTGTTTACGGGGCCTTTTCATCTTCAAGGGCATGGAACTCTATCGGGGATATATTTTCGAGGACCGCAAATACAGACCGTCTATCACATATCCATAATGAAGATCACAAGTTCATCGGGACTTGTTCCAGATAAAGAGGAATGGCCGGCAGTAGTCGATGGGACAGGCAATAACGTTGATGCTGTATTCGGGGAATTGAAATCTAGATCATGAATAACTACCGATCTCAATCCTTGGGAGGCGGCGGTATGTCCGAATCTTCATTCGAATTGCCATAGGACTGTTGTGGTCCTTTAGATGGACCCTTGTACTGAGAATATTGACCTCTAGGAGCAGGTGGGACATACTCTGGAAAAGCTTTGTCCATAGCACTTTTTACCTCATCCATCTTGATGTACCATAAGATCAATATTATAGCACCTACAACTACACCTACGAAAAGGAGTATAACCCCTAGTATCAGACCCAGTGTAGTGAGACCATATTTAACTCTGATACTCGTCCCCTTCTCTTGTGGGTAAAAATCTATCTCGTAAGAATTCAATGTACTGTTCCCTTCCAAGGAATTCTGGACGCCCTTCAGCTGTACGCCTCCTTCTGCGTGGACTATCGATCTGATTTTGGCTTTTGCAGACTCGATATCCTCCTCAGCGAAGAGATTCTGGTCGCTTATTTTTATGCCCTCCATATGTTTCAGCCAGTTATCGTTAAAACGATATCCTTATTTATATGTTTCTTTATTTAAAAGCAGGGAACGTAGTCCTTCCAGTAAATTCACTAAATCAATATACGGATCGACCTTAATTCCTTAGGGGTTCTTTTTCTTTTAATAATTGCTTGATGACCCCTTTTGCTAAAGTCGTCTTTTCGCACTTCTCAAGCCAGTTATAGCTGTTACTATGCCTTCAGGGAGTTATGATACGATGTCCTCTTCGATCGCTCCTTCGATGTGGTTCAAACCTGTATCATTCAACGGCAAGTAATCACAACCCAGGTCTCCGGTGTAGATCATAATGATCATGAAGCAGAGCATGAACAATAACAGCATCATCAGAGTTAGGAAGATCCGGCTGCTGAAGGATCCCTGTTATCTCAATATGTCGAATCTGAACAATGCATAACCGATACCTATAGAAACTAACGAGGTCGTTATCAAGAAAGATATCATCACTCCCGAAGCGTTAGGTTCCTTGAAACGGTGATTTATGGCAACTTCCCGGAATTTATCGGGTGGGAGGGTTGGGAGGCGTGGGAAGCGCCCTTCAAAGGCCTGATCTGAACTGGAATTCGAAATTCTATATCGATTAATTCTAGGTTGATATATATTATGGGGTTTTAAGACGGTCCCTCGCAGTCATAGCACGTATAGCATATGTTAGTATGGACGCATGTACTTCCACCACATTCAGGACATCTGTACTTTTCTTCCTGTTCTTTGAGAAATCTATCCATACCGTTCTTTTTGATCGATCTTAGATTTTTGATCATGCTCATACCGTACTTTTCTCTGTAAGAATTATCTAATCTCTCTAAAGGTTCACATGGAAACTCTCCACATTCAAAACAAAACTCAACGGTTCTATCGGACAATTTTTCACAATATTTTTTCAGAAAAGAGCAGCCTTTATCTCGTGATTTACACCCAGGGCATCGGCTTTTACGTTTTTTTCCAGCCATCGTATACCCAAAGTGAGACACACATACAGCACAATTCATTCCACAGGGTGCGATTAGTTCTTCTCTCATGCTTAACCTCTCCACAAGGGTAAGATAGATATAAAAAACCTCTCTAAATATCAAGGTTTTGAACATCATTTGCTGTAGATTTCATTATGGTCTTCGGATGGTGGTCTGAATAAATTATAAATATTTAGGGAATAATATGAAATATAGGTGAAAAGATTCAGGAGAAAACTAAAAAGGTAATATAATATACAGTCAGACTAGCGGTTGGAGGAGTGTTAGTTACTTATTGGTACTACCATATACAGGGATATACTGATGGATATATTAATGAAAGTACGAGATTTTTTTTGCTAGCCTTTCTCACCGTCCTTTATGTGATATCTTTTTTACCAACCTCATCGAACTCCCCTGGAGATTTCATGGGAGATAAACCAGGTGGAGGAACCGAGGGACATGTTTGATAGATCTGGAAGAGAAAGATGATCACTGGTCTCACGACTGCTGGATACTGTGATGATGTGTTGACGAAAAGAGTCTTAACAATTGCAGCGAATGTCCGGATTTTCCCCGTGCAGGACCGGAAGGATGGTCCACTCAGGACGAGAGTTCCACCGAAGGGTTGGAAAGGATGAAAGAGATCGAAGCCGATTATTAATTTTACTTACATGACTCTTCATTTTCCAACTTTATCTTCTACTACCAGAAATAATTTAATATGTGTTTTTTATTGAGGTCTATACATGGGAAGATGCGAGATATGCGGTAAGCCGACCACGAGCCATAAGGTAGAGGACTATTTTGTATGCCACTCCTGCTGGGTGAAGAAAGATGAGGAGCTTGAAAATCTAAAGAAAAGAGCTGAAGAAGAGAAGGAGCAAAAAAAATCACTGAGGAGCGTCGGAAAAGTCATCTCGAAAGAACTCGACAAGGTCGATTCTAAGGAAGAGCTGTATACCATCTTCGAAGAGTACCAAGATAGGCTGAATGAGTCCTTGGATAAGGACCCTGAGGGAAAGATTTTCAAGAAGATAGAATGTGATGTTTCAGAAAAATTATGTAATCTCATGTTCGATCACGCTAGGGAAAAAGGTTGGGATTTTGTTCTAGAACTGATCGACCGTTATGGACTAGAAAACAAATATGTGGTAGACCAAGTTCCGGTAGAGAACGTTACCGGAAGAATGATCATACTGAGCAGAGCCGAAGAGGGGGTCGAAAAGATACCAGTCAAGGCATTTGATTATCTTGCCAATTTTTCAGATGCACCCGATTTTGAATGGGAGGAATCCTTCACATTAGGATGGGGTTTCGATCACCCCGACTTCGATTTCGAAGATATCTTGGAGAAAGAATTAGAAGAAGATAATGGTATATGGGCATCGGGTATTTTAGAACGGGCTTTCTATGCAGATCAGGAAAATGCAGCTCCGATCCTTATCGAAATCTTAGAAAGAGAAGACCTAACACCACAGGATAAAATGTATCTAGTCCAGGCTATCACATTCTTTACTGACGAGGAAAGATGGAACAGACGCAGTGTTTTTCCAAGATATTGGGACTGGAGGGAAGAACTAGATTACTATAGTTTCGTTTGGGATGAAGATGTAGAGATGTCCTTAAAAGAAGTGATAGAAGAAGAGCTGGCGGATTATATCGAGTCGAACCAATCAGGGGATATAAATATGTTCGAGAGAACGAGACTGAACCTCCCAGCAAACAGATGTGATTTTTCAGGAGAATGGTCATTTATCGATCTTCAGATATGACTTATGCTATAGCTAGGGTTATCACTATTATCAGTATTATACCTGCGATCATCATGTCTAGTCCGTCGTCTTCAACGTCTACCGTCTCTGACTCATAGATATCTTCCTTATGTTGGCCTCCCAAACGGGACAAAGGATGAGTTACAACAGTATCTCAAACAGTTTATACTCGGATTTCCGCACGATAAAGAAATACGTGGGTTATCTGGAGGACTCATATCTGATACAGAGGAGCAAGCCATACACTAAATCTAAACACAGATCTATCCGAAAAAATCCCAAAGTGTACGTAGAAGATCACGCCTACAATAGGATTTATCCCACTAAAGAAGGACTCAAAGCTGAAACTATAGCGTTCAACCACGCTAGACGTTTGGAACGTCCTTATTACTTCATAGATCTAGAAGTGGACATAGTTCCCCCAGAAACAGGTATCCTACTGGAGTCAAATACGGTAAAAGCATCGATGAGGACGACCTACAAAACTTGGTAAAAACCGCAGAGGAGACCGGATTCAAGCCGTACCTTTTGACGAAGGACACTTACGGATCCAAAACCGTCAAAGGTATAACGGTCGAGTTGATCCCACTCTATGTTTTCTGTCTTTGTGTTTGATACAGCTGATATTTAGTGAGTTCAACAAGTCGGCAGATCCTCCCACATCAAAAATCGATCCTCGATGGGGCAGTCGGTAAAATATATTTTCAAGTGGATGCTTCAGGTTCCCATGTTCAAGAAAGAAACAATGCTGAATACCCCCATCATACAGTATCTATCTATGTTGAACGTATACTCTTTGTAAGAGTTAAAAGCTATACTGTATATTTTCTGTAAAAACACTCACTCTTTCCGCTCGATCTTCAACTCATCCTGCTTCAAGGTCGTGTAGGTAACGGAATACCCGATCTCCTCAAGGATGTTCTGAGCTAGACCGTACTCCTCAAGCACCTTATTCACATCGGAGAGTTTCTTGCTGTCCAGGGAGTCGATCCTCTCTTCCAGCTCAGCTAGAACTTCTGGAGGAACGTATTTATCGTTGGATATACAGCCGGCATACTCTTCTTCGATGTACTCCTCGATAGCTTTTTTCTCCAGTCCGATACTCGAAGAATACTCCTCCAGATCGACTATGGGATCCCCATCCATCGTGACTTCGATTTCCCCATCTTCGATTTTACATAGATCACGCTCCACCAGTTTCTGCTCTTTATCACGCAGTCTTTCCATCACGCGATGTAGGGGTACTTCATCCTTGAAGAAAAACACATTCCTTTTGTCACCGAAGTCTTCTTTTGTGCATTTCAATCTTTCATCCACTACGAACATCAACTCCTCACTGGGATCCAGTTCCCTCACCTTTCTGATCTTCTCCCGCAGGTACTCCGGGGTCCAGAAACCGACTATCTCCAGGTAAAGTTTTTCCCCTCTCCGTTCGAACCCAAAATCAGGTATCATCACGCTGTCACCGGCTTGTAGGAACGTGGGTTCCCTGGAAACCTTCCACCCGTCAGCTCTAGAACTGATCCGACTAGCGAAGCTCCGCTCCAGTCCGCTGTCGTATGATTCTACAGTCCCCATCTTCGGGAACAACTGATGCCGATCAGAATCCAATTCGAACTGGTATATACGAGTCTCCCCACCGACTTCGGTCTCGACCTGCGCCTGGATCTTCCACTTCTCAGCTTTCATAACACACGGTAGTAACTTTGCCATACTAGTCCCGTACTTTCTAGTTTTCTTGAAAAGCGAAGCCGGTCCCGTCACGTTGATCCGTCTCTTACCGTTAACGGAATACATCAGTCCGAGGAACTTTATCATGCTGAATATCTCCCTGAAGTTATCGGACACCGCTATATCCATCTCAAGTGCGTTAAAGAGTAAAGTCTGCGTGAGGGAAATGTTGTATCTTTTGATAAGTCTCTCAGGTGTAACATCCGGGGTCGAACTGAGCACTTCGTTTTTATCCCTGTCGGCCCATAGGTACTCATCCACATCTCCCGACTCCATACCGTATATCTTACCGACCTCTTCCAGCACGTCCTCACGTTCTTCCTCACTGATAACGAACCCCCTCTCGAAGCAATCCCTGCGCAGTTCCGAAGGGTCCACCTCAACAGCTACTTCAAATTCACTCCATCTTTCCATCAAGCTGGAGAGGGCCCGTACGAACTTGAAATTGTCGTGGGTCTCAAGCTCGCTCACCTCTTTTTCGATCTCGCCTTTGGATCTACCTACTTCATATATCCCGATGACACTTTCAGCTGCCGTCATATTCTCCTCGATCGTCCTGTACTTAGGAGCGATGTTAGGTTTCCTCTTCCGTACTTCCAGGAACTCCTTTTTTAACAAACTACCACACCTCCACCTATACAGCTGATCACTTCTTTTTCCTCCTGTAAGAAGTCTGTATCTCTTTGGTACCGCTGGATACTACTTCGTAGAGCCTAGCATCTCCACCAGAGGGCCTCAATATTCTACCCAACCTTTGCCTGTATTCCCTAGTACTCCCAGTCCCACTCAATATCACCCCGACGTTGGCAGCTGGAACGTCGACTCCCTCGTCCAGTACCTGCGAGCTGACTACAGCGGAATACGTACCGTTTTTGAACCTGCGCAGTATCTCTTTCCTTTCCTTTTTCCCTGTTTTATGTGTTATACATGGGATCAGGAAGCGTTTAGAGACTTCGTAGACCATCTCGTTGTGCCTTGTGAATATGATAATCCTGTCGTTTTTCCTTTCCCCTAATATGTTCTCGAGTACGTCCAATTTAGCGCTGGAATTGTAAGCGATCTGACGTGCTTCGTTCCTAGCTCTGACCGCCTTCCAGGCCCTGGGATCGTTCCCGCTCCTCATAACGACTTTCCGAAAGTCCTGCGGTCCCCTCATCTTGATATTAGTGGAGCGAAGGTAGTCCTGGAATATCTTCAACTTCTTTCTGTATTCTCTCTTTTCATCCCCCCTGAGATCTACCCTGATACGTTCGACGGTATAATCGGCCAGGTGCTCACCGGCAAGTTCTTCGGTCTTGAGCTCGAAGACCTTACCACCCATCAATTCTTGAAGACCTTTGTGTTTCCCGTCCTCACGCTCGTATGTAGCCGTCAGCCCCAATCTGAACGGCGAGGCGAAGAACTCCGCTATGTGCCTGTAACTCTCGGCGGCGAGATGATGCACCTCGTCACATATCAGGAGCTTGAACTTGTTACCTATCTCCTCGGCGTGCAGGTAAGCTGAGTCGTAGGTTGAAACCGTAACAGCCTCTAGATTTTTCTCCCTGCCGGTGTACTCACCTATATCTACATCGAACCTTTGGAGTTCTTCGATCCACTGGTCTACCAGATCCAGCGTTGGAACCACTATAAACGCCGGTGCATTAACCTCTTCTATCACTTTCATCCCAAGGTACGTCTTCCCCGACCCCGTCGGGAGCACGATTATCCCGGATCTGTTTATCATCCACCTTTTAAAAGACTCTTCCTGATAATCCCTCAACTCTACATCACAGGAAAGATCGGGACAGGGTATCAGATCTAGAACTTCGTCCTCGTAATCGAAGGAGGATTTGTCCAGGTATTCGACTATATCTCCGTACCTGAATCCCAGCGCTCTTTGACTTCCACCGCCCTCACGTCCGTCCCACTTCCCGTGGGGGAGATTGTACTCGCCGTCGAGTCTGACAGTACCTTTTTCGTACCTTAGTTTCATCCGTTTACAGTAAACTCCTTTCTCACTTTAAACCTTACCGCCCTTTGGCATATCAGCATTCAGGTTGTTCGTAAATTAGGGATATGATCCCACACACGTGAAAGAAGATCGACTCATTCAGTAAAAATGGGGAAATTATTAGTACGATGATCGGTGATGTTAATATGTGATACGCACCTATCCTTAATCTTTTTGATATCCTGATATCGTATCACTCTCAAAGGGATATAAGACGTACTTTGGTCGTGGATAGGTGCGTATTCACCCTGATCTCTCTGTTTTAACATCCCTCCTACCCACAGAAATCGCTGTTATCCGTTAAGGTGCAGGCCTCCATCCATTACGGATCATGAAAAATGATTGTTGAATATTCAGATCGTTCACCGATTCACTCGTACCCAGCTTCTTCGTAATACTCGTCGGTTTCGTGACCACAACTCTCACACTTACCGTGCCCGTCGAAGTCGACCATCATCTCCTCAGCCCCACATCTCATGCATTCTTTCGGTTTACGATCCCTATAATACCGTTTACCGAAATAATCAGAAGGCTCTTCGTTTTCATCTTTCCAGATACCCCTGGCGATAAATGCTACCCCGGTTCCTATTAAAAGAAGTATGATACCGCAACCCAAAAGGAAATAAGAAACTTCTAGGATCGCCATAATCGCCATAAATACACCAAAAAAAATCAAAACAGCTCCTAAACCCACCAATTTAAAGAAGACGTACCCTTTAAATAGATTCCACAGGCCCATATTGCTCACTCTCGAACTGATATGGAAATACGTTACATATAATTTCCGCTCTAAAGAGTCTGTTAGGGATTTAGTGATACTGGCGGTTTGACAGAATAGTTCGAATCCGTCAGAGACTTAGTATCAGGTCAAAAACCATTCAAAAGTCCCAAGATCACAAGTTGACAAACTCAGAAAGCAAAATAATTATAATACATAAGATATATGTTTGACTGGGTAATATGTCAGGGATTCATTTCATGAAAACGGAAGATTTGGAGAAGATAAAGGATTTCTATATGACCGATATAGGCATGGAGGAATGGGTAGATCAGGGCCAATGTATCATATTGAAGCACGGGAATATGCTTTTAGGTTTTTGTGAAGCAGATGAATCTGATACAGATGGTGTGATCACGTTCTTTTATAGAACTAAAGAACAGGTTGACGAGATGTACGAGACCTTCGAAGGAAGGGCGGAATCTGAACCGATAGAAAGGGAGTCGTACAACATCTACAACTTCTTCGCCGAAGACGTAGAGGGTCGGACTATCGAGTTCCAAACCTTCCTCCATCCGCTGGAACCATACTTAGATGGGATAGAACTTCTTGAAGGCAGAAGAAGTGTAAGAGATTATACAGATAAAGAAGTCCCGGAAGAAGTTTTAGAAGATATTTTCGAAACGTGCAGGTACGCACCCACTTCTAGGAATTCACAATCATACTATTTCATCCCGATCAAAGACAGAGATACTATCGAATTCATGGCTGATAGAAGGGCTCCGAACAGCGGACCTATAGCAGAAGCACCCATGGCGGTGGCTATCTGTGTGGATTCAGAAAAAACAGGGGCTCCGGAACAAGACGGTGATATAGCCGCATACCACTTCATGCTCACTGCCTGGTCTCATGGTTTGGGAACATGCTGGATAGCCGCCATGGATAGGGACGATGTCAAGGAAAGACTCGGGATCGATAAAGATCATTTCGTCGCAACGGTGACTCCACTAGGATATCCTGCTAACATTCCGAAAACACCTTCGAGAAAACCTGCAGAGGAGTTCATAAAAAACATCATTTGAATATCTCTCCGGTTTCCCTGTACCAGAGGACTAAGTCAAGGTGATCTAGTGGTATATCTATCTCTTTAGAAAACCTTTTCATCTTCTCTTCGATCTCTAAATATCTCTTATTCGTCAAAGTTTTAGGAACACTTTCGATAACACCCATCTCGTCGAGATTCTTCAATATGTGCCTATCGAGTATAGCTAGTTCATCACCTTTACCGATATTTCGGAGAAAATGACTCGCCTCTTTTAAACCAAGACCTTTAACGTTATCAAAGATCCATTCCCTAGCCCTTTTCTGGTCCGAAAAGGAATCTATTTTCTCTTTCAGTGAAATGCATTCATCTCCAGCGAACTTCTCACGGGCCTCCACTAGATAACCGGCCTTGTTGAATCTGAACCTCACCTTTTTGATCTCGTCGGCGATCTCTTCTTCTTCGGCCGACAGCAGTTGATCCCTACCGTTCAGTTCCTTGACCGTATCCCAGCATACTCTAGCTTTAGATTGGGGAGTGAATATGCAGAAGCACAGCTCCCGGAATAATCTATCATCCCCTTTACCCCATACCTCTTCAAACTCCTTCAACCTAGCCTCTATATCTTCACGAATATCACTATAATCGGATTTCAATTCTCGGACCTTTTCTTCATCGTACATGATACCCAACTAATAACTTAAGTGCTAACTACATTCAAGACCAACACCAACCGCAACTAAAACTACAACTACAGTATCTCGGCTACCTCTTCGCATATCTCTTCTAGCAGTTTTTCATCTTCATCGGTAAACGGTGACTCTTCGTGAGAATCGATATCCAGTTCTCCAACCACTTCACCGTCTTTGAATATCGGTACCACTATCTCGGATTTCACTTTGGGACTGCATGATAGATAATTATCCTCATCGGAAACGTCCTGGACTGTGAAACTCTCCTCTCTAGAAGCCGCTTGACCACATATCCCCTCACCGAAATATATGTCAGTATGTTCCGTAGGTTCACCGACGTAAGGACCTAAAACCAATCGACCCTCTTTCACTAGATAGAACCCGACCCAGTCGTAATGTTCTACATCGTCTACGAGTAATCCACATATATCTTTCAATTTTTGGTCTTTCCCGATATCCCTTTTTAAAACCTTTTCGACCTTCTCCAATATGTTAGCACTATCCATGTTTTCATCACCTTATTGATCAATCATGTAACTCGATCCATTTATCCACGGCTTTCCTGAGATGTGGTATCGTGATAGACCCCCCTACAACCAAACCGATAGATAAAGCTTCCTGGATTTCCTCGTCGCTCACGTCCTCCTCGTAACACCTATTCAGGTGGTATTCGATACAGTCGTCGCAGCGAAGTACAAGTGAAGAGATCAGACCGATCAACTCTTTGGTTTTCTTCGATAACGCTCCTTCTTCGTAAACTTTAGTATCCAAGTTGAAAAATCTCTTTATCTCCAAAGTTCCCTCTTCTAGTACAAGTTCGTTCAACCTTTCTCTTTCTTCTTCGAAATCTTGCATACTTTCCCATAACGTTAAACCAAGTTTAAATTTTACTCAACGGTTCAGAATAAATTGACCATGAAAATTCCGAAGAGTAACGTCAGCAGGATGACACCAACGATGCTGATCAAAGCTCCGTATTTTATCATATCTTTGATATTGATCATCTCGGTACCGTAGGCTATAGCGTTCGGTGGTGTGCTTACCGGCAGTGCCATTGCCATTGAACATGCTAAGGCGATAGATGCCATGACAGAAATGGCAGAACCGAGGTCCATGCCTATAACTAGCATTATAGGTGCCATGAGAGACGCAGTAGCAGTATTGCTCATGAATGTGGAAAGGATGATAGCTAAAGCGGAGAACACCAGTACAACCATTATCATACTCATAGGATATTGTTCTATCAGAGATACTATCCAATTGGCTAGACCCGTAGCACCTATAGCGTTACCTAGAGACATACCTCCGCCCATCAACAGAAGTACGTTCCAATTGAGCTCAGATAGATCCTTCTTACCTAACAATCCGGAACCGAAAAAGACAACCGCTGGTATCAGAGCTATTATACCGGCAGATTGGAATAAAGACTCTACCAATTCGAATGATGAACCCAACCACAGAACAACGGTTATTATAAATACAATCAACACGAACATCTGTTTTCTGGAGAATCCCTTAGTTGTTTTATCTCCCAGATCGATATCTAGTTCATTTATGGTCGGTTTGAAAGCGTAATACAAGAGGAAGTAAGCGAATAGGAACATTATGACGGTCAAAGGTAAAGCGATAATCATCCAGTCCAAGAAAGTAAGGGAGAACCCCTTTTCGCCCAGCGCAGCTATGATTATCGCGTTAGGGGGAGTCCCGATGGGAGTAGCCATCCCTCCGATATTGGCTGCGAAAGGAATCCCGAGGATCATCGCCTTTGAGAATTTTTCTTCTTTAGGAATCTGAGTATAGATGGGTACTGCTAGGGCGATCATCAACGCCGTGGTAGCCGTGTTCGACATCCACATGGAAAGGAAGGCCGTGATGAACATCAATCCGAACATTATCATCTTGGGGGATTTACCGACGCTTTTGAGTATCAATCTAGCGAGTTTATTGTCAACGTTGTACTTGCTCAAAGCCGTTGCAAGAACGAACCCACCCAAGAACAGTGCGATTATGGTGTTAAAGAATGGTGAAAGGATCTCGTCAGCACTCAGTGTATCTTCACTGATCAAAACTACCTGTGAAATAACGATGATCAAAGAAGTAGCGTAAAGAGGGATGGATTCGGTTATCCATAAGATTGCTGCGAATAAGAGGATACCCATAGCGGCTCTTTTATCACTGGATAGCTCTTCGATAACAGGGATGGGTAAGGTATAGATAGCTACTAAAAGTGCTAGCCCGATAAGGAAGATATATATCTGCAATTCATACGGTTCTATGAATTTGGCTAGGGTTTTTTCATCCTCATTACCTGTCATATAGGCACCTATCGTCTGGGCAGGTTACGGGAATCTTATTTATAATTTTCCCGTCGTTTTGGTCGTTTGCCGATTATTTTTATTTTATTTGGTGTTAAAAGATCTAAGAAAGCTTTATTAGAGTTCAAACGATGATGTAATCATAGTGCAAGACGAAACTATTTAAATCAAAGTTTCGCTTTTCACACATAGATTGAAGACACGCCTTCCGTTTAAAAAGGCTTGTCCTCAATTATAATTCACGGGTGGTCCTTTGGCTGAAAACGAAATCGATATGCTGATGAACCTTATAGAAGATTCAAACAGTTCTATCAGAAAAAACGCTATCGTTCAACTGGGTAATCTATATGCTGAAGAGAGTGCGGAAAAGATAGTAGACGTGGCTTTGAAAGACCCGGATGATCGTGTAAGGAGACATGCTGCGAATACACTCAAAAAGATCGACTCTGATGTTGCATTTAAAAGATTGGTAGATGCCTTGAGTTCATCATCAGAAGAGATCAGGAGTAATGCCGCTTGGATATTGGGCATAGTAGGGTTTGAAAGGGCTGCTGAAGAACTGATCGAACGATTGAAGGATGATACGGATACGGTGAGAAGACGTGCCGCGTTAGCTTTGAAAGAACTATCACCGGGTTCATCAGTTAAAGATCTGCTCGATTTCATCAACGACCCGGATGCGAAGGTCAGACAGAGGATCATAGAGGCCTTAGGTGAGGTCGGGACGGAGGCTGCCGTTGATGCGCTCATCGGGAAACTTGAAGATGATAATTCAGACGTCCGATGGGCTACTACCGTCGCCCTGGGTCAGATAGCAGACCAGAAAGCTATAGATGCTCTTATCGAATCTTTAGAACATGAGGATGATAGAGTGAAGAGGCATGCAGCCTGGGTTCTGGGTGAATTAGGTGTGAAAAAAACTTCAGATAAGTTGATAGAGCTGATGAGAAAGGATGAAACTAGGCAGATGAGGCAGCATGCCATCTTATCATTGGGGAAGATCGGTGATGAGAAAGCTATAGATATCCTGATAAAAACGGCCCTGACGGACGAGAAGTTGAGCTGGCATGCGTCAGAAGCTTTAGCCCGTATAGATAGTCCTGATGCCGAAAAAAGGTTAATAAATATCACTCTTACAGATGAAAATAGATGGCGCAGGAAAAACGCCGCCTGGGTTTTGAGCAACTTTGAAAGTAGAGCGGTGGTAGAAGCGTTGACGGGAGTAGCCTCATCACACGAGAATGAAAAAATACGTATCAGAGCCATCGAAGCTCTATCGCAGTTCGAAGACAGGAGGGTGAACGAGGTGTTGAACACGATAATACAAAGAGAGACTTCAAAGAGGGTTCTAAAAGCTTGTAAAAAAGCTCTTCATGATTGATCTGTTTTATCTTTTTTACCTGTCTTCATGGAGCTTGTCAGGAGTTAGTGATATTAGCAGTTTGACAGAATATTTCGAAATCGTCAGAAAATTATAGTGGAAGCGTGCTATTAATGGTTTTCGTTTAGCATTTAGAGCCAGTTTAGAAAGAGAGATGCATCTCTTTCTATCCTTGTAGGCAAGAGCCCAGTAATGGAACAAGATTTTCTTAGAGTTTGCTAAACAGGGAGATCAATAACATGATAGATATACCGATGGATATACCTACAAATAATGTAATCCAATTATATTCAAAATTACCATATTGGCCTGACT
>JAWOGF010000041.1:0-42512 GCA_046497075.1 Candidatus Saliniplasma sp. | reverse complement strand
AGTTTTACTATATTTATGGAGGGCTGCAATTTCAGATGCTTGAACTGTCAAAACTGGAATATCGCCCACCGAAAGAGTACAGATAAAAGTAATTTCATCGAGCCGGGAAAATTAGCTGTAGAAGGAGTAGCGAACTTAAACAGTTATTCAGGTAAGATGATGGGGGCTGATCGTCTATTTTTCAGCGGTGGGTCACCAACACCGAGTTTGCCATATATAGAAAAAGTAGTTGAAGAGGCAAGAGAATTAGAAGACGTTAAAGTTAACTACGACACCAATGGATTCATGACTAAATCTTCTTTAAAAAGAGTATTAGAGTTTACAACATCTATAACATTTGACATAAAAGCATATCATGATGATGTTCACAGAGCTATAACTGGTGCACCTGTTCAACCTGTCCTAAGAAATGCTGAGTATCTGGTTGAAAATGCGGTGGAAAAACTGTGGGAGTTCAGATACCTACTGATACCTGGAATAAACGAAGAGGATGTGATCCATTTAAGTCGGTTCTTGTCCGATATCGATAACGATATACCTCTGAACTTTTTGGCCTTTAGGCCTAATTTTGTCATGGAGAACTACAAAGGTGCGGGACGAAAGGATCTTGAAAAAGCGGTGAAAACAGCTAAAGATGCAGGACTGAAAAATGTTTCATGGAGTGGGCTTCCTGGAATTGAAGGTAAAAAAAGAGTTTTTGAACAAGGGGAATATACTCATCAAGGTGCCAAAATTGCAGGTAGAATAGCTGAAGAATCTGGTTGTGTAACTCATCCAAGAGATTGTAAAAGCTGTCCTAGACTTAAGGAATGTAAGATCAAAAGGTACAAACCATCGAGAAGAACCTGATCACTCGAATGCTAAAGAGGCGTATCCGACGACCTCCTTCATGGCCATTATATCGCCACTTGTAGCATATTTAAGCAGATTGCCTTGGGACCCTCCTGAGCCGATCATCATAGCGATCACCGGCCCATACCCGCACATGGATATATTCTCCTTCTGGACTGTCTCAAACAATCCCTTTGGATCGTTATTGATGATCCTATCGATAGCCATCTTGTCCTTTTTCTTTGCAGTTTCCTGAAGAACGTAGTGAGAGAAATCCGTAGATGCTACTATCACGGTTTCTCTTCCTTTAACGATCTCCTTTATTTTCCCCCCCACTTCTTTTGCAACTCTATAATCTTGGATATTGAAAGAAAGAGGTACCATCTTTATATCGTCCCAGAGATACTGTAAAAAAGGTAACTGGACTTCAAGTGAATGTTCATTCATGTGAGCGGTGTTGTTTGATTCTATAACGCCACCTATCAGCTCTTTTACAACTTTTTTATCGACTTTAGCGGTCCCGAGTGGTGTTTTATAATCTTGGTCCGTGACGGAAACAGACGCTCCCATACCTCTATGGTTAGGACCCATCACGATGAACAGGTCTGGTTTCCCATCCTCATAAACTTCTTTATAAGCATGTGCAGCCACGGGACCAGAGTATTCATATCCAGCATGGGGTACGACTACTCCCTTTATATTATGGAGCTTCCCTTCGTTTTCAGGGATCTTTCCAGGTCCTAAATCGTGTAAAAAACACTCTTCGATCTTTTTTCTAAGAGCTTTCTCGGAACCAGGATAGAACTGTCCAGCAACCGCAGGTTTTCTTACCATCATCTCACCATTTCATATTATTGGATTGTATATACTTAAATCTGTCGAGTAAGTGAGTGTGTCAACTTTTTAGTGATTTTTGTACTTTTGAATGTTTTTGGACTTAATACTAATTTTCTGACGAATTCGAACTATTCTGCCAAACCACTAGTATCACTAAATCCTTGGCAAGCTCAGATATCGGGAAAAAATAAAAAGCTACGCACTCATACCAAAAGGATGATAGAGATAGATGGTTCCTACGTCGAAGGAGGAGGACAGATTCTCAGGACAGCGGTAGCCATGTCCATGGTCACCGGAACGGAAATCAAAATCAATAACATCAGAGCTAACCGACCAAACCCTGGTCTATCCCACCAGCATCTTAAATCTCTAGAAGCTGCCGTGGAGATAAGTAACGGAAGGGCAAAGGGACTGGAAAAAGGTTCAAAAAGTGTAGAGTTTAAACCTGAGGATTTAGAGGGAGGTTTCTACAGATTCGATATCGGTACTGCTGGTAGTGTTACATTGATGCTTCAAGCCCTGTTACCTCCTGCAGTCATATCTGGGAAAGATCTGACCATAGAATTGAAAGGCGGAACCGACGTGAAATGGTCACCACCCTATGATTACTTCGAGAATGTTTTCCTCAAACATCTAGAAAATATGGGTTGTAACGTAAATTCAAAATTGATCATAAGAGGGCATTACCCAAGAGGTGGCGGTAAGATCAGAGTTGATATTTCATCTGGTGAATTAAAAAAACCAGAGTATTCTAAAGAAGTATCTGAGATCAAAGGTAAAGCCTTCGTCACTGATCTCCCGGATCACATCATGGAAAGGATGAAGAAATCGGTTCTAAAAGAATACCTTGAGATCCCCGTATCGATCAAAACCGAATCTTACAGTTCAAGCAGTCCAGGAACTGGTATAACTATCTGGACTGAAGGAGGGAGAGTCTTAGGGTGTGGGAAATTAGGTGAGAAAGGAGTTCCCGCCGAAGAAGTAGGGAAAGAAGCAGCGGAAACACTTAATAAATTCATCTCAACTGATGTGCTCTTGGATGATTGGAGTGCTGATCAGCTCGTGCCTTTCCTATCTCTGATTAAAGATCACGGCGAACTGTCGGTTCTAGAAAAAACAGGGCACCTGGAGACCAATATTTGGGTTGTTAACAAATTTGTAAAAGATAGTATAAGTTTGGAAAAGGTTGAAGATCATTACTTATTAAAATATTAGAAGGAGATTTGAATGAAACCGAAAGTGATCGTGAACGTGGCAATGTCTGCAGACGGGAAGATAGCATTACCCGATAGAAGCGAGGTCAAGATATCTGGAGAAGAAGATTTCAAGAGGGTCCATGAACTGAGAAACGATGTAGACGCTATTTTAGTGGGTATCGGAACAGTGTTAGCTGATGATCCAAAACTCACAGTTAAAGATGGATTTGTAGAAAATCCCGAACATCCTTTAAAAGTGGTTCTAGATTCTAAAAGTCGTATTCCGAAGGATTCGAAATTGTTTCGGGATGGCGATTTTCTTATAGCTACTACGAAAAAAGTGGACCAGGATGGTTGGATCAAGTGTGGAGATGGTGATAAAGTAGACTTATCGAAATTGATGAACGTCTTGGAAGATAGAGGTATTAAAAGTGTCCTCGTCGAAGGAGGAGGCGAAGTGATATATTCATTCTTTAAAGAAAAATTAGTAGATGAGTACTATGTTTTCGTAGGAAGCGTGGTTATTGGTGGTAAAAACTCTCCAAGTCCCGCCGATGGTGTAGGTGCCCGAGATATCGATGATATAATTAGTTTGAAGCTTTACGATCATCAAACTTTAGACGATGGTGTGTTACTTAAATATCGAGTGGAGTATGATGACTAAATTTTTAGTAGATAGGATGTTGGGTCAGACAACAAAATGGCTCAGGTTCATGGGCATCGATGCAAAATATGCGCCAAAGGGTGACGACGAGAAACTTTTAGAAATTGCGGAAAAAGAAGATAGAGTAATTATAACACGGGATAAAGAATTGGCCAGCAATGAAAATGTACTACTGGTCGAAAAGGCACCACCAGAAGATATCATACCTAAAATACTGAAGATCTATAATACGGAGTTGAAACCTCTTACCAGATGTTCGAACTGCAACTCGCTGGTCGAAAAAATAGAGAAAGAAAAGATCGTTGACAAGGTACCTAGAGGAGTTTTAGAACGGAAAGATGAATTCTGGATCTGCAAGGAATGCGATAAAGTATACTGGAAAGGGACTCATTGGGAAAACATACTAGATAAGATAGAAAAGATGAATAAAAAGGTTTGAAGGAGGGGTTCATTCCTCCTTTTGTAATTATTGGAAATTCGATCTGCTTTTATATCACTGTTTTCTCTGATCGTATTTCGCCCATATCATCAGGAATGCAGGGAGTACGAATACCGCGACTATAAAACTGTAGAACAGTGCTAAGGCCGTGATCGCTCCGAACTGTGATATAGGTGGTATCTCGGAGGTTGAAAGGACACCGAACGCCGCTACAGTGGTCATGGCGGACCCGAATATCGCTCCTCCTGTGTTCTGAACAGTCATATGCATGGCATCATAAAGGTCCTGCGAATACGAGCGTTCCTCCAAGAACCTATGTGATATATGGATGCTGTAATCTACTCCCATCCCGACGGTGAGCGCTGTAACGGTGACTGTCATGACGTTCAAAGGTATATCGAAAACGTACATCGTGCCTAAGATCCAGATGGTTGCTAGTGCAACAGGGATAGTCGTTATAACTCCAACTGGTAGTGATTTATCCTTGAAATAGAAGACTATGGTAAGAGTCACAGCAACTATCAGCATGGTAGCGATCAAAGTCTGAATCTGTGTGTCGGTCAATTCACTGGTTGTCTCCTGTGCCAGCATCGAACCACTGGTGATCTTTGCAGGATAGCCAGCTTCATTTAATGGATCTACATCCTTCTCCAGCTCATCTTCTAGTATCGCAGCATTATCAAGGTCACTTGATATCTCTTCCCCGTCTTCTAAAAGACGGATAACTGCAAAATCATATGTATATGTCCCATCGTCTTCTTTCGTACGATTCAGTACGTTCCTTATCGCATCCCTGCTTCGATCGAATTCGAACAGCATGTTGTAGAGTTCTGTTACATTTTCATTTGGAATACTATCGTCATTTGTGTCACTATCTTCAAAAGCACTCGTTATCGTATCATTATACTCGAGACTTCCAGGATGAGCTTTACCATAGGTCTGAATGACCGATAAAGAAGAACGTACATCGCCTCCATTCCCTCCCACCATATCGCTGTCTTCGATGTTAGAGGTGGTTACATTGACCGCATAAAGGTACTCAGGTGAGTCCACATCCACTTCATCGGTCAGTATATATGCATGAGAGGTCTCTATGTCAAATCTTTCCGATAGATACTTCATATTTTGACTCTGGGGCTGATCCTCTGGAAGAAAGTCCTCTATATCAAAGGTTGTGTCTACATTTACAGCACCATACGTAGAAACCCCGGTTATCAAGAGTACAACGACAAGGACTGCTAAAGGATGTCTGTCCGATGCATCGGCAGACTTCGAAAGCAATCTACTCACAAGATCACCACCGTGCTTTTTTGCTTTACTGGCCAGCTTATTCACTGAGTTGTTTTTGCTTTTATTCTTATTCTTACTTTTCCTCTTCTTTTTCCACACATCATATATCTGAATCATCGCAGGTAGGAAAGTTATCATCAGTATCAGACTGGAAACTATACCGACTGCTGCGAGTGTACCGAACTGCTGCATCGCACCTATATCACTGATCCTGTTCGATAAAAAGCCGATTGCGGTAGTAAATGTAGTCAAAACTAGAGCTCCGCCGACTGCTGTGATCGTGATCGAAGTAGATTCACTTGGACTATGATCTCTCTCCTTTTCTTCCTTATATCTCATCACCATATGGATACCATAATCGATAACAAGACCGGTGATCAGTATAGGTACAGCTATGATCATGGGGTTGAAAGTGTATCCAAATATCACACCGAAACCAAAGGTCCAGACTATCGCTATACCTAAGGCCCCCAGACTCAAAACCGTTTCTACAAAGGAGCGGAAGACGATAAGTAGGATGATAACTACCAGCACGAAAGCGATGGGTAAAAGTTCTTCCAAAGTCCTATCGGCGCTTTCGTTTATCTCTTCCATCATGACACGGGTCGCGGATACTCTAGTTTCAGAATAATCCATCTCTTCGTTTCCTATATCGATTATCCTCCTTTGAGCCTCCAACCTCTCATCTCCATCGACCTCAGGATCCATGAAAATCAAGCCTAAACAGGTCTCAGCCTGAACCGATTCGATATCGAAATTCTTATCCACCATAGCGGTGATCATCTCTCCCATCTGCTCCATCATCGGGCTGAGTCTTAATGCTTCTGACAACATCTGTTCAGCTTCAGCATACCTCTGTTCTGAACCTTCCAACAGAGTCTGGTTATGTCTGACTGAAGCGAGATAGCCCTCTTTAAGATTCTGGGCTTCCCAAGACATGTCAAACCCTTCGTATAGGCCGACAGTTTCGTTAAGAGAATTCTCCATATAACTGAGATGTGTCATTGACTTTTCAGCCTTCTCCGTGAGATTCATAGCCCTGTTCAATGATTCGTTCAAATCCGAAGAATCGTAATCCAGTATATCGGATACCGTTCCTTTCACATCGTCGGTGGTCATGTTTTTTAATCTATCTTCTTTTTCCTCCAAAGAAAGCTCGATAGAAGGAGGATCTTCAAGTGCATCAAACTCAGGCTCATCTATCGCACCCATGGGTTCAGCTATGCCGAAAAAAGAGAGTGTCATGGTTCGAAGTGAAGTCCTCATATCTTCGGGATAATCTAACATGTAGTCTAGCATGAATCCCGTTCCTTCAACTAAATCCAAAAAATTTTCCAGGCCGGGATCCTCATTAGCGCGCATATCTGTCAACCACGAATCAATAAAAGCAGAAAGATCTTCGTCGGAAACGCTACCCTCAGGATCAAGTGCCCCGAGAAGCTCGTTAAAATCATCCTCGTACTGCCCCATCACCATCCAGGAAGCGGGGTTAGAAACGATATTGGACATCGATATGAGGGTCCGATTGGGTCCCTGAGACATAACGATAGGATCTTCCATGAACTCCTCCATAAACATCAAATTGAGAGAAAGCGATATATTCATCCGATCGAACATCATCTCTTGGTTCTCAACCAACTCATAGATCTCATCAGCATGCTGGATGATAAAATCTTCCAGGAACAGCGATTGATTGACCATCAAAACGTTGCTAGCTAGAGTATTGACACCATATGGGGCTTGATCTGTACCAATGAGTGTTCGATTGACAGTATAGTCTTCAATAAGGGCTCTCTCGAACTTCAGCATGTCCCACATAACTTCCTCTGTAAAAACATCTCCGTCTTCTGCGGTGAATGCAACCTGGACCATCTCCTCTTCTGCTCCGAATTTCTCTCTTATTGCTGAAAGATAATCCTGTTTGGGCCTATCAGGCTGAAATTGATCTTCTTCCGTGTCCATCTCCATGCCGGATGCAAAAAAACCCATTAGGATACTAAAAACTACTATTACAGCGATGATCTTTTGGGGGTTGCCACTAACTATATTTGAAAACCAGTTAAAGACCCCTTTTTTCTCCTTCATAATTTATCACCTATAAGTCTTTTCAATTCTACATATATTTTAGGAACGATCTTTATCTTTTCTGTTCAAAGGTTTTACTATTACTTGAACGATATCCCCCTCTTCTATCTCCAGAACATCTCTCTCCGCGGTAGGAATTGTGACCCTTCCACTCTCTCCTACTTTAGCTTTGAATAAAGCATGGGAATAAGCCGCATGCTCCACCATCTTCGGGACTTCTTCTCTTATCTCCCTGATCAAACTAGGTATATCTTCGACTTCCAATCCCTCTATCAATTCACTTAGTTTCACGTCAAACACCTACGTAAAACGTCAATTTAAGGCAGCTATATAAAATTTACGGGTTTTGACGTAACCAAACGTAAATCTATGACACGATCGATCTGAGATTGAAAAAATAAAAGGATAAAATAGGTAGAAACCTATAATTTTTCCATAGCTTTTTTCATCCGTCGTATTCCCTCTTCGATGCTTTCTAGTGATGACGCATAGGACAATCTAAGGAAGCCTTCTCCCTGACTACCGAAGGCGGTTCCAGGAAGTAAACAGACGCCTGCCTCCTCGATCATGTAGTTAGCCAGCTCCTCGCTTTTCATACCGGTTTTTTTGATGTTCGGGAATACGTAGAAAGCGCCCTTTGGATATATACAGCTGAATCCAGGTACCTCGTTCAGACCTTCAACGATTGCTTCCCGCCTCTTGCTGAACTTCCCCATGATATATTCTACGAAATCATCCGCATTCTTAAGCGCTTCTACGCCACCTTTCTGTACGAAAGAGGTGGTACATGAAACAGCATCAGCTAGTAACAGGTCCATCTTATGGATGAGTTCCTCCGGAGCCACTACATAACCAAGTCTCCAACCGGTCATGGAATATGCTTTTGAGAACCCATCTATCAATATGGTCCTTTCACGACATGCATCTTTGTACCCAGGAGAATAATGTTCCAAACCATCGTAAAGCATCTTGCTGTATATCTCATCCGATAAAATATAAGCGTCGTGTTCTTCAGCCATCTCGGCGATAGCAGTTATATCTTTTTTATTCAACACACCACCAGTGGGATTTTGAGGGGAATTTAATAGAATCAACTTTGTATCATCTGAGATCCTCTTTTTTATGTGTTCTGGAGTCATCCTAAATTCGTCCTTTTCGTAGAGTGGTATCTGCGTTTTTTTTGCACCCATATAACCGATCATGGAGTCGTATGTGAAATAGAACGGATTCTGATAGATCACTTCATCACCTTTTTCTACTGTAGCTAACAAACCAAAGAAGAGGCCAGGTTTAGCCCCTGGTAAAACCATTATCTGTTCCAGGTCGGGTCTAAACCCACGGGTTTTTTCAATATCTTCCTGTATAGCTTCCCTGAGTTCAGGTATACCTTTAGTGGGCACGTAATGGGTAAAACCTTCGTCTAAGGCTTTCTTAGCGGCTTCTTTTACATTGTCAGGTGTGTCGAAATCAGGTTGTCCGATCTCGAAACGAACCATATCCCGTCCTTCAGCTTCCATCTTATTGGCTTTGGTAAGATACTCTATAGGAGGCTCCCCTCTGAGTAAAGAAAAATCACCTGCTAGTCCCTTGGTCATGATTACCGCCTAAGCCTAAGGTTGAGGGATCCGAAGGCCCTCTGCACCTTGTTCCGACAATTTCAATTCTGGAGATTCCTTTTGGATGATATCATGGATAATCTCAGCATACTTTACCTTCTCTTTAGCGAAATTGGCAAGGAAATCTGGGTCTGTCCAAGGCTTATAGATACCTCCACCAGCAGCCAAACCGGTTCCTGGTTCTATTTTGAAGTAACACGGCGAAGCTACTTTTGCTAATTTAGGTGCTTCATAGAATCGATTAAATCCTCCCATGGACTCAGCGAGGTATATGTGTATGTCTATCGGGATATCGATAGCTTTTCTTATCCCGGCTACCATCGGTATACTCACATCCCCTAATGGATTGAATGTACCAGCACCTAAACGTTCCAACAATTTACCACCTGCAGCGTTGGCATGACCTGCATATATGGAGACTTTGAAAGTGACGTCCTCTGGGATCAATCCTTTCTTTTTCAATTCGTTGATCATCCACAGGACACCCTCATCAGTCACCAAAAATCCCCTGAATCCAAAGTCGATACATCTCATGACATCTTTCATCAAAGCGATTATGTTATCTGAACCACGGACTCTCAATCCAGAGAGGGCACCTTCTGGTGTAGCTATCTGACGTCCTGTATTCCAGCTGGCTCTTGGACCAGGTGTCAAAATCACTTCCATGTCCTCTTCATGGGCCATCCTGGCGAAGTCCTCAAGTTCATCATCTGTCAAAAGAGTGCTTCCCATAACGGTACTTATCAGTCTATGAATCGGGATGTCCCTTTTATCCCTCTCTTCGATGAGCGCTTCCAAGGTCGAGGGCCGTTCTACACCAGATATCTCCATCCTGTAATTTGCTCCATCCGGGAACGTCTTCTCGGATCTGGGTAGGTCTTTCGGGTCCTCGCTCGGTATACCTATCTCTTCCATCGCATCTTTAATTTCCTTTATATCAACCATATTCTTACCCCAATTATTTCTATATACCTAACTGTAAAACCATATTGTGGAAAGGGTATATAACATCTATGAATTCGGTTCTATCACATCAAACCTAGCTCTTTCAGTTTCTTATCGGTAGGCACTCCTTTTTCATCCCATCCTCTAGCTTTGTAATAATCTGCAAGCATTTTCCTGACCTGTTCTTCAGTGAAGTTCTCTCCATTCAACCCTTCAACCTCGGTTGGAGTTCTGAACTGTTCTGGAACGTGCAGTTTCTCGTCGATATCCGGTTTCTGTTCTAAGTTGAACAACCTTTCCAGGTTGTATATCCTCTCACCGGTCTTGTACATCTCTTCCGCTGTCAGATTCAGATCGAAATGGGCATTGATAAATCGACTCATCAACTTAGGGGAATAAACACTCCGTCCAGTCAACTTACATGATCCGATAGTATCGTGTAGAGTAGTATAATTTTCTCTCCAAGCGACGTATTCTTTTCCTTCGATTGATACTCTATCTTCACTCATATCTACCCACTCCCCTTCGTCATTGACTGTCTGTCCACCACCGAGTTCAATACCATCACAGTCCGATCTAAGATGACATGCGCCCCTTGTAGATGTGTAATATCCAAGGCCCATACCTTTCAGTGCTCGGGGGTCATAAGCGGGTGGACTCAATCCATTTACATGAACAGCGATCTCCTCACGTCCATACTCCTCTCCGATACCTTTCACTCCTTCAGCCGCAACTTCACCGAGCTGGTCTCTAAAAGCAGCCTTACGTAAAATCTCCATTGTTAATTTATCATCACCGAATGGGATATCGTCTTCGATATCCCCGTCTTCACTCAACCTCATCAAAAATCCCACAACGTTCCCGGCTTCGATGGTATCCAATCCTAAATCATCACAGATATAGTTCGCTTTTGCGACTTCTTCGATGTCGCTTATCTCAAGGTTGGAACCTAGTGAAAAAGAAGTCTCATATTCGATGTCAACAATATCTTTGTAGACCTGGCCACATCTACAAGGACACCTATTGCAGCCCAAACTTTCAGATATATCTTCTTCCCAGTAATAGCTGCTTAACTTCTCGGCTCCATCGAACTCACCATATTCCCAGTATCTTGTAGGGAATATACCGAGCTCCGAGGCCATACCTGCAAATTTCACCGTGCCATGACTGCTGTACGCATCGAAACTCTGCTTTCCTTCTCCTCCCTCTTTTGTGAATTCGTCAAAGGCTTCGCTTTTCAATTTACTAAGAACTTTTGGGAATACTGCTTGAACTTCTTTCCAGCCATCAATTATTATTCCTTTAAGGTTCTTCCAGCCCATGACAGCCCCTAAGCCTGTCCTTCCTACTTGTCGTCCATCACAACCTATGATGGCGTATTTCACAAGATTTTCACCGGCCGGACCGATGACAGCTGCAGAGCCGCCATACTTTTCCTTCAGAACTTCTTCGGATTTGTCGATACCGGTACCCTCAAGATCAGTAGTTCCTACGACCTTTTTCTCATTTTCATTGATAATTATCGAACTGAGTTCTTCAGCTTTTCCTTTGATAACCAGAGCATCGTATCCAGCTTTCTTTAACTGCTCGCCTAGAGACGCTCCGAATATGCCTTCAGCCATGATGCCAGTCAGCGGGGATTTTGAATAGAAGCCACATTTCTCAGTCATGGGGATCTGGGTACCGTTCAAAGCTCCTGGAACGAATATCAGTGGGTTCTCCTCGGAATACGCTTTAACGTGACCGTCAGTCTCATCATAAAGTAATTTTATACCCAGTCCATTGCCACCTAGATAATCCTCGATCATCTCCTTGCCTAACTCTTCTTCCCAGATCTTATTCTTAGAAAGATCGATTTTTAACACCTTGTTCCAGGCTCCCGGCATATCAATCAATTCTCCATTTTATTGATAAAAAGTAGGTCTACGAGTAGTGCGAAACCAGTTTCCTTCTTTCCAGCTCCTGGACCTATTATAGTAACCTCATCCAAGTAGTCTGTAGTATAAGTCAAGGCGTTCGTAGGCCCCATCACGTTGGCTAAAGGATGATCTAGAGGTAGTTTTTCAGGTGATACTTTAGCTTCTACACCACTTTCTGACTTCTTAGTGCTACCCACCAATTTCCACCTATAGCCTTCCTCTTTCGCTTCCCGGATATCTGAAAGTGTCAATTTGGTTATACCTTCTCTGGAAACGTCTTCCAGTTCGATATCGGCACCCATTACGGTATTAGATAAAATTTCGATCTTACCCTGGGCGTCTATTCCTTCTACATCTCCCGTTGGATCCGCTTCCGCGTAACCCAATTCCTGTGCTTTTTTAAGCGCTTCTTCATATTCCATCCCCTCTTCCATCTTAGTCAGAATATAGTTTGTCGTTCCGTTTACTATGCCTTTGATCTCTTTGATCTCACAACCGTTAAGAGTCATCAATGCTAGATTTATGGCCGGCGTTCCGCTCAATACTGTGCCCTCAAACTTATAATGAACTCCCTTTTTTTCAGCCAATTCCAACAATTCATTAGCCTCGTTAGCTACCGGTCCTTTATTGGTGCTGACTACATGTTTACCCTTTTTGAGAGCGGTTCTTACATGATCAAGAGCAGGTCCTCCAGTTTCCATATCTGTATAAGTCACTTCTATGACCGTATTAGCATTACTTTTCTCGATGGTTTCTATGGGATCCCAACCCGTTTCATCTGCTGGGTATTGGTCCAAATTCTCCCCTTTTTCAACGATATCCAAAACTTTTCGCATATCCAGACCCTCAGGATCATATATCGAACCTAATTTCATATCTGAGATGGCTACAACCTCATGATCGAAATCATAGTTCTTATGAAAATCCTTCTCAACCAGTATTTCTGCAAGACCTTGACCGACCACTCCAAATCCTATAAAAGCTAACTTAAATTTCATCTTTTTCACTACCTATTATGATACAGATTGGTAGAAAATACTTAATGTTTTCGAGGAAAACTTTACCGAGTACCTCAATAATCTATCAGAAATTCTCCATCATCCATTATCTTTTCATCATCCAACCAAACATTGCTTTTGGTCAATATCATATCTAGATGTTCGGGACACGACCAATCAGCTTCCGTCTCATTTCCCATTGGGTCCCCGAAGGCCACGTGAACCCCAGGAAATTTTTCGTCCTGTAACGTATTACCGCTGATCTCATCCAAGAAAACATTTGTACCCAAACCAAATTCACCCACAAGAGAAGAACATTCGTTCAGAGAAAGATATTTTTCGACCTCCTCTAATATATCTTCGTTTTCGCATTCTAAATCAACACAATGAGGTCTTACATCGTTTTCTATAATAACTGTCAACGGTGTTTCCTGGAGGTCTGAATGTGAAAACATATTACTGAAATATTCCCCCAGGATTCCATCTACTACTATCTTACCCTCCATCCTCCAAGGGGCGGTGAACACTTCACTGCCGGGAAGATTGTGCCAATGTCCGGGCAGTCTACAGATGCCCGTGGATGGGACCCATTTCCATTTATCGTTAAAAGTAGCTTTAAAATCTGTTCCCTGCTGATTAGTCACTCTAACCTCATCAGTTTTTTTCAATTTATCAGTGAGCTTGTGTGTGAACTCATCCAATACCTCATAGTCAACAGCCAAAGCGTCTTCCATCACCTTTTCGGTGATATCAACCATATGTGCGTGTCGGCCACCGATTAAAGCTGCATCTATGAATGGTCCTCTAGTGGTTTCCAATTCACCTTCGTATGAGTGAGCAGTCCAGAAAGTTACATCTGCATTTGTTGCAGCTTTATCTATCGCATCTGGGAAATAATCTAGAGGTCTCTTACCATATATGTCCAGATTAAAGAATCGAACTCCATTGGTGGCTTCCAGAGCCGCCTTTCTCAATTCCTTCCCGATATTTAAGGTAGGACGGTCTGAAACTATCACAACATCTTCTCCTTTTCGAACACCCATACATGTTTCTACCGCCGTTTTAGCAGCCTTTTCTAATGACATATTTATCCTCAACCTATTACTTGTATGTATATGCAAGAGACTTGTGATTTAAATCATTTATGCATTCTTAGAAATGATATACTCATTTACCTTGGTATTGCCCTACCAAAAATTGTAATATGATGGATTCACTATATTGAATAGGTGTGAAGATGGAAGTTCTGATAACAAGGAAGATGCCTGGTGACGCTGTAGATAAGTTACGAGAAAGATATGATGTTGATATAAATGAATCAGACAAGATACTCGAAAAAGAAGAACTTATCGATATGGTAAAAGGAAAGGACGCATTACTGTGTTTCCTAACGGATAGGATCGATGAAGATATCATCGAAGCAGGTGAAAAGCTAAAAGTCATCTCGAATTTCGCTGTAGGGTATGATAATATCGACGTAGACAAAGCGACCGATCGAGGTATCGCTGTCACGAACACCCCAGGGATCCTCACTGATGCCACCGCCGATCTAGCATGGGGGTTGATACTCGCAACTGCTAGAAAAATAGCACAGGGGGACAAATTTGTTAGAGAGGATAGATTCGAAGGATGGGACCCTACATTGATGGTGGGCAGTGAGGTTCACGGTAAAACTTTGGGTATCATAGGGATGGGGAAGATTGGAAGTGCAGTAGCTAAAAGGTCCTTGGGTTTTGACATGGATATCCTGTATTACAATCGTTCCCGGATGAAAGAAGTCGAAGAAGAACTGGGAGCGGAAAAAGTGGAGCTAGAAACGCTGTTGAAAGAATCTGATATCGTATCGCTCCACGTGCCTTTAACGGAGGAAACAAAGGGTATTATCAGTTGGCATGAACTGAAGATGATGAAAGAATCTGCATTCCTTATAAACACTGCCCGGGGTGAAGTGGTTGATGAAGAGGCTCTTATAGAAGCCCTAAGATCTGAGAAAATAGCTGGTGCAGGTATCGACGTTTATTCCGACGAACCCTATGGTGCAAACCCAGACTATTACACTCTTTCAAATGTTGTTCTCACCCCTCATCTAGGTAGCGCTTCACATCGTGCAAGGAACGGGATGGCAGATATAGCTGTAAACAATATAATCAATATATTAGATGGGGGAGAATCCGATTATGTAGTCAACGATGAAGTATTGTAAAAATACCAATAATACTTTAATTGATTTTGATATAGGATAAGATAAGATGATACCAAAAAAGATCCGAGATATCGAGCTCAGCGGGATAAGAAAGATGTTCGAGATGGCCGATGAGGATACCATCAATCTGGGTTTAGGCCAGCCCGACTTCCAACCTCCAGAGGATGTTATAGAAGCCTATAAAACTGCCATGATAGAAGGAAATAACGGCTACGGCTCTACTTACGGTCTACCACCACTCAGAGAAGAGATCGCTAAACATCTTACGAGATATAGATCCGATGTCAAGAAAGAAAATGTGTTGGTCACGGTGGGTGCAACTCAGGCCTTGAAGATAGCTTTAGAAACAACTATCCACAACGGCGTAGAAGTCTTATATCCCGAGCCGGGTTTCGTACTGTACGAACCTCAAGTTAAAATATCTGGAGGAATACCCGTACCGTATCCAGTTGAACAGAAACATGATTTCATACCCCAGATCGAAGAATTAGAGAAAAGAAGGACCGATAAAACGAAAGGAATCATATTGAATTCACCTGGCAACCCTACAGGGGGGGTTTTCCCAAAGAAGGATGTTAAAAACATAATCAAGTGGGCTGAGGATAACGACCTTTTGATCTTCTCAGATGAAGTCTATGAGATGATGATATATGAGGGCGAATACGAGTCATTCCTAGGAGATTACGGAAACGTCATCGCCATCAACTCCTTTTCAAAAACATTCGCCATGACTGGGTGGAGGATAGGATATCTCGCCACTAAAGAGGATTGGGTGGAGCAGATAGGCAAGATCCATTACTACAATGTAGCCTGTCCACCGAATCCAACACAGCACGCTGTACTATATGCATTAAGGAACCGATTAGATTTTGTGGATAAGATGAATTCGACCTTTAAAGATCGAAGAGATATCATCGTGGACAGGTTGAATAACATACCAGGTATTGACTGTTTGAAACCTAGAGGGGCGTTCTATGTGTTCCCTTCATTCGACTACGATCTTAGTTCAAAAGAGTTGGCTATGAAGATGCTAGATAAGGGCCTTCTTGCCACACCGGGAAGTGCTTTCGGACCTACCGGCGAAGGGCATATCCGATTCTCCTATGCAAATTCTACTGAGAATATCGATAAGGGTATGGACATAGTCGAAGAGGTTGTAAAAGAATTATCCTGACCGATATTTATAGATGTTTTTTACAAACTGACACCCAGTAAGTCCGTCCTAGATCCTCGTATATATCTAAACTCTCCTTGATCGCTTGGCGTCCTTTCTTATTCTCCCCGACCTTCAATAAGATCTTCCCTTCTTCAAGTAAACAACGGGCAAATTCTTCCTTATCATCTCGTTGACTGATAAGCTCTTTTGTTTCTGAAAAATGCTCTAACGACTTTTCTACATTTTCTTCTCTACCCTCTAACATCCCCTTTATCCTATGAACCTTGGCCTTTTGAAGCTCATCTTCACCTACAGTTGATTTCTTCATGGCTTTTTCTGTTTGCTCAATGGCCTTTTCCATATCTCCATCTTCGATATATCCCTCAGCGAGCTTGATATGAACCCTAGGTTCTTTAGGCTCACCTTCAATTTCCTCAAGGATTTTTTTGGCATTAATATAATGTATAAGCGCCTGCTGACTATCACCCCTATAAAGATAAATATCGCCGATATGAACCTCAGTAATAGCTAGATTGTGTTTATCACCCAATCTCCCAAATATCTCAAGTGCCCTCTCATATTGCCCTAAAGCATCTCCGAGTTCATCCTGTTCCATTAATACAGTACCTAGACTAGCTGAAGAAAGAGCTATCCCTAAGTCTTCACCAATATCTTCACTTATAGCCAATCCTTTCTTATGATATTCTAACGCTTTGTGCATATCCCCCATCTCATAGTACACCAACCCAATACTGTCAAATGCCATGGCCATTCCCATCTGATTGTCTATCCTTTTAAAAATCTCCAAAGCTCGTCGATGTGAATCCTCCGCCTTTTTGAACTCCTTTTTCATAAAATGTAGATTACCGATATTTTGGAACGCAACAGCCATCCCACGTTTATCACCTATCTTTTTAATAATTTCAAGGCTTTTTTGGCTGTACTCGAGAGAAAGATCAATATCATCGAAGACCTTGTATACAAATGCTATATTATTATATGTTTTAGAAAGTCCACGTTCATCACCTGCCTCTTTGCGGTATTCTATAGACCTCTTTAAATGATCTTCAGCATTTTTGTAATCCCCACTACGGAGATGTAAAGTCCCGAGGTCATGCAGAGCTTCTCCAATAAGTTTGGGGTCGTTCAATGATTCCGCTAAGGCCATCTCTTCTCCGAAAATTTCAGCAGCCATCTTAGATTTTCCTTTGAACTTCAATGCCCATCCTTTGATTTTGAGTAATTTGCATCTCTCCTCTGAACTGCTCTCAGTCTTTATCATATTTAATCCATGATCTACTTTTTTCACTGAGCTATCAAATGAACTTTTTTTCAAATCTATGTCAGCCATCTTTCGATATATTCTCTGCTGCTTTATCTTTTCCTCAGTAGACCCCATAGCTTCTAGGTAATACTCTTCACTTTTGTTATAGAAACCAAGGACATTATATACATCGGCTAACCGTTCTAGAATTTTCTCTTTCATATCTTCCTTCGGCTCGCTCTCCACCAATTCCAGTGCCTTCTTATACATCTCGATAGCTTCTTCATGTGCATAAACTAACTCATCTCTGTCACCGGTTAACATGTAATATTCGATAGCTTCTTCCGTCCTTCCACACTTTTCCAAGTGCATAGCTAGGTCTGAATAATATTCTTCGATCTCATCCTCATAAACTTTTTTTAGTGTGTTTGCCACCCTTTCATGCAACTTTTTCCTTTTTAGCAAAGAGATCGAACGATAAGCTGCCATCTTTACCAAAGGATGGGAAAACATCAACTTATCTTCGCCCTCATCCTCCGACCATAGATTAGCATATATGAGTTCATCTACACAATCTAAAATGTCCAATTCTTCCATCTCAGATATCTGGACAAGGATTTTATATGGTACCTCTTCCCCGATAACACTTCCATATCTCAATATCTTTTTTCCATCGGTAGAGAGTTGTTGAAATCTCCGTTCAATTATACCCGTGATAACTTCTGGCATCTCTAAATCTTCGTCTAAAGAGGGATATAGGTCCTTAATCGGACCGGTCCCATCTTCATCATTGAGTTGTTTGATATATTCCTCTGTAAAAAGAGGGTTCCCTTCACAGTATTCATACAATTTATTCATGAAGTCAGAGGATACTTTATCCACCCCCATGAGATCCGAGATCATCTCCCTGATTTGCAGCCAGCTAAGGGGTTCTAATTCGATAGAATCGTAATTCCTTTCCCTAGACATCCTCCGTTTGATTTCCACGATAAACTCATTCATATCTTTATCTTTAGGTCTGAAGGCTCCAAGTAACATCACTCTACTATCCTCTAGATTTTCAGAAAGATAATGGATCAACTTTAAAGTTCCAATGTCAGCCCATTGAAGGTCGTCAATAAATATGATCAAAGGGGACTTTTCGGATATTTTTTTTATCGTTTGGGCAGTTTCATAAAATATGGCTCTTCTTTGACTTGTGAACATCTCTTGATTTTCAGCTTTAGGTCTAGAACGCTCAAGGAGAAACGGAAGAGGATATGGTTCATTAACTTTGAAGCCGTACCCGATATTTTTTTCAAAGCCTTTGAAAGCTTTTTTGAAAGGAAGAAAGGGATCTGAACTCTCGAAATAAGCCTTTCCTTTAAGAAATGTGAAGCCTTTTTCATCTGTATAATTCCTAAACTCAGACACCAGTCTAGTCTTCCCTATCCCAGCTTCACCTACTATGAAAAGAGTCCTGCTTTTCCCGTCCATGACATCTTTGAGCACCTCCCTCATCCTTTCGAGCTCATCTTTTCTACCCACAAAGATATCTTCTTTCTTATCTTCTTGTTCACAAATGTTGATTACTCCTTCGTCATCTACCATCAATAGAGCTGTCATCAACGGATTTTCACTTTCTAGATAATCACCTATATCCCCTAACACGATCTCTTTTTTTCCATTATGGGTTTTGAGAGTAACCCTCTTTTCATCATAATCTTCACGGAGTGAACGAGCTCGTTCTATTCCTTTACCCGTGAGGAAATACACTTTCCTCCTTCTTTTCAAACCTTCAACATGTTTTACCTTTTCTTCTATGAGTCCCTCTTCCTCGTCCATGATTCTTCTTATCTCGTAGCTCAAGTGTGATCGACTTACTCCGATAGCTTCTGCTATACCTGGCTGCGTTAATTCGTAAGGTACCTCCTTCCGGTCGGATTCCAAATAATATGAACTCAAATGTAGAAATATCCTTTCACGAGTAACAGAGGAAACCATACCATCCTTCTAATGTCTATCCGGCTATAAATAATTTCTCAGTTCTCATACTACCCTGCCGGTTAACATCTTCCCCTGCAGTATCCCTCGATAAAACGATATCACCTATCGTAACTGATATCAACAATAATGAAACTAATACTCTAGACTATGCCCTGTAGTTATCCACCTCTTTCATATTGATCAAGAAGGGATCAAATTAAACTATTAAGGTTCCTCCCACATGTAGCTTTTCCGTGCCCAGTATCAAAGTTCTAAAAATGAAAAGAAAAGGGTTTTTGTTTTTAGTAATCTACGGTCCAGATGACATCCTCACTGGCATCGTTATACAGGTAATATCCTTCACCGGTTTCAAACTCGAAGTTGTCTGGATCGTAGTCGTACGCTAAATTGTTGTTCTGGGAGGCATCAAAATGGCCAACTATCGTCACTTCTTCAGGTGTTCCTCCTACGTTTGCGGTAGCACTTGGATAACTCACCATGTTCCATCCTGGATTTAATGTGATCTCTGTGCTTGTGGGCTCCATTCCTTCAACTGTCAATGTGTCATCAACATCCATCTGTATCCAAACGCCCATTGTATGGTCCCATGTATCGATATCGTTGTAATGGTCTGCTCTACTAGGTACGTATGAAGACCATTCATCTGCAGAAGCATCGTAGTACATCACCTTTTCGTAACTACCGCTTATACCGCTCTCCTGATCTTCAAGTATGGATTCTAGTGAATTATTGCTGGGTATCAGGTTGAAAGAAACGAAATTCCAACCATCAGCGTCTTCGTTTGTATAAAGAGATACATCAAAAGTACTCTCCTCGGCTCCAGGTTCCTGAACAGCATTGATATTCTCCTCTTCTACACCGTTAGTGCCGACTGAACGTACTATGTACCACCAATATATATCATCAGCCGTACCTTTGTTCTCGTCGAGATGGCTGTACTCCGCTGAACCTTCGGCATCAACGCTTGATATCAGTTCATAGGACCCGTCCTGGTTCTCGGATCGGTACACGTTATAATGACTTACCTCATCGGGATCATCTGGACTGGCGTTCCAAGTCAGACGATTGTGTTCCGTACCCTCCGGATCCTCTAGTAGATTGTAATCAACATTCTTGTATTCGTTGAACACCAGTATACCATCTGATACATCTTGATCCGCAAATTCACCGTATAGGTATTCATCATATCCCGACTGCTCTTTCAAGTAATAGTTGAAAAATGATGTAGAGTACTTCCTAGCGATCTGGTGCTGTTCCTCCCGAGATATTTCAGCCTGACCGTCGCCTATCCCACCGGATGATGGGTCACTGTCTGCGTACTGGTTGTGGTTAGCACCATCGATCATGAAGTACTGCGTCGGAGAATCCTCGAGACCATCATAAACTAGTTCTGAATTATCCTCCGGTGGAGCGACCTCGTCGTTCTCACCGACTTGAAGTTGAACGGGTATGTCGATCAGATCTAAGTCCGGTAGTGGATCCGGGTCGTTTTCTATGGCTGCAGCCATGGGTGCTATAACATCGATTATATTTGTTCCCTCCGATGCGTCGTATTGGGAAGCTAAAATCGACGCTTTTGCGCCCAGTGAGAAGCCTGTCAAACCCATATTGTCTACATCCACTGATCCCTCTATCGGGCTATCCGTTTCACCGTTCTGTTCATCCAGGAACTGCAGCGTTGCTATCAATTCATAAGCACACTTCTCGTGGTCGGAATTGAACATGCCTGCGTACTGTAGACTAGGAACCGCTGTAACATATCCCCAGCTAGCATAGTATTCACCCCATGTCTCGAAATATGATTTATCCATGGTAAAACCGTGACCGATTGTGATCCCGGGATAAGGTGACCCTGAATCGTCCGTAGGATAATATACATCTACAGGCACTGTTTCGTCGTAGGGTCCTGTAAATGAAGTTGTCCACACATCAAAAGAGTAGTCGCCCGTTTCACCGGGTTCTTCTACCTCCGAGCTTCCATAGTGCTGAACCTGAAGGTTCTCTGGAGGTGCAGGTGGCATGCCGACTATTTCAAAAACTCCGCTGGTATCCGAAGCGCTCAATCCATTGGTATCATGGACCGTAGCTCGAACTCTAGCTTCACTGGTCGGTTCGTCCGGTATATCCCAATCATAAATACCGGTATCATCTATTCCCTGAGATATGTAGGACCATGAATCACCGTCGTCTGTTGAATATTCCAGATCCAAACCTGTGATACTGCCGTCGGCTTCTTCGGTTTCCCAAAGGATGTCTTCGTTCTCATTTGCATACCAAGTTTCCCCTCCCTCAGGTCTGTTAAGAATTATAGATGGGGCACCTTCTTCCTCCGTCGTGAAGGTCCAAGTATTCGAAGTGGATGTTTCCGAGCCATCATCTGCTATCGCATACCAAGTATATTCCGTCGCGGGATTAAGATCGGTCCAGTCTGCATAAGCTCGGGCCCCACTCTCAACGTTGTTATCCGTATGTATCAAACTGTCGTCAGATGCGTCGTAAAATGATACGTCCATGCTATCCCCTTCTTCATGTTCAACCTCCACGCTTAGTTCTAAATCGGTTGTAACTCCAGTAGCTCCATCTACAGGTTCGGGATTTGAGGGAGCAGATATTGAACCTCCTTCCGCTACTCCACCGCTGACAACTACGGCAAAGGGTTGTGAAGACTCGGGTACGTTATGCCCAGATACGGTTATTTCATAGCTGCCCGTTTCCACACCGTTTTCTTCCGGTAAAAGTAAAATATTTTCTTCAACATTCAATCCATCCCATTCCCCACTACGTGGACCGTTCCATGGATTACTGGTAGGATCAGGTTGAGAATATCCAGGATCATATCCCGTGAAAGCGTTCCCCACGTATCTTGTACCATCGGGTGTATCTAGCTCAAGATCAAGGTCGTTCACTATGGCAGGGCTAGAACCTGAAGCACCTGGATAATCCGTCCATACAAGGGTTACTTCTAAATCTTGTGTCGAGTCATCAACGTCGAACTCCATGTTCCAGTTCTCCCCAGTATTCAATTCGATATCCTCTTTCTCAGAATCGAATACTAACAGTTTCCTTTCATCACCTTCAAAGTGCATGACCCTGTCTAACATACTTCGACCATGGCCCTGATCGTTATTCGGGAACTTTTCGTCGTGAGAATAAGCGCCGTCACCAGTTATCTCTACAGCACCGTTGATCAAGGTGGATCTGACAAGTGCGTTGCTGGGATTGAAACCATCTCCTGGATTTTCAACACCTGAAGGATACCATCCGCCTTCATAATAATGTCTAACCTGCGCAACCTGTCCAGCTAATCCGGGTGTCGACATACTAGTTCCGGACATATCGGAATACCCATCAGCTGAGCGAGACGCTGAATCTATATTTTCACCTGCGTGTAGTAAAGTTGGTTTGATCCTTCCATCCTCAGCATATCCCCTGCTGCTGAACGATGCCATAGTATTTTGACTGTCATAATTAGTAACAGCCCCAACTGTTAGTACATTCTTTCCTTCCGCCTGTTGAGATATACTGTGTTCACTACTACCCCTATTATCACCGTCGTTCCCTGCGGCAAAAAGAATATTGTAGTCTTTATGATCCCAGATGAATTCATCAGCAGTTACCGCGAGACCATCATATTCGGTTCCAGTACCACCGCCCCAACTGTTGGTGTGGGCCCTGCTTCCCGCATCGTAACTTGCTCCCCAACTATCGTTATACATATCGTCGGGCAGTTCAAGACCGCCATCACTTGTTCCTATGTCCTGATGTATCAACCTTGCACCCATAGCATTTCCATCTTGATTGTCATAAGACTCATATGTGGGTGCATCTCCTAACACTGTTCCGGTGACATGTGATCCATGGTATTGACCATCATTCAGATCTCCTCCTATCGAATAATAATCCTGTATCTTTCGATGATCATCACCAAACTCGTTGCCATCAGGATCTTTCCACATCTCGTGGCCGCCATCAGTTGTGTAAAGTTCGCTGTCACAAACGGTTACTAGTTCACCGGTTCCTGTTACGCCTTCTTCCGTAACTCGTCTATCCTCATATTCGTTTGTCTGGGTAACCCAAGTAGCATCATAGTTTAAAAATTCTAAATCCGTAACCCTACGATGGATCGATATAACTTCGGGTAGATCCGCGATGGTTTTTATTTCATCGGGTTCAGCCTGAGCGAATATATGCCCATCTCTTATGATAGATACTTCACCTAAATCACGTGCAATCTTAGTGGCAAGATTATAAGTATCAGCTGTATCGAAGGTGTTTATCTCTAGGTCCAAAGTTTCTTCAGCTTCTAAAATCTTTTGATCGAATTTGTAGGCTGGATGATAGATGCCTACCCAATTTACAAAATCAAGTTCTTCCACTCTCTGAGCTGTATCACTGTCTATACCTACTATCAGATTGTAACGATGTCTGTATTCATGGATGGTCACTCCCATGTCTATTAACTCTTCCTGCCAATCGTCCATTATAGGTCCCATAAACTGGACTATGTGAGGTCTTTTAACTCCCTCTGGATAACTGTCGATCCTCAAGTCGTCAGATATATCTGGTATACCATCATCTACGTTAAAAGTATATGAGTTTAAATTTACCTCATCCCTATCCTCTAACTCTTCAATGATGTAACCCTGTTCCATAAGACTGTTTCTGCTTTCCGGATTTGCCGATACCAAAACAAATTCATCGTATTCCGCTAGTACGTTTAACCCATCAGTGGATCTAAGGGCATCAGTTGATATATCTCTCTTGTATACCAACATTACTGTTTCTTCCTCTGCAGTATCTCTCGATGAAACGATTCCAACTGCTGCGAAAACAGATATCAACAGTAATAGAACAGATAGTATAGTCCATATTCGATTGCTACTAATCTCTTTCATATTTTTCTCCTCTAGATTTATCTAATCTAAACTAAGGAGGGTTAAAATATATCTATTAAAGTTCCTCCCACATGTAGTTATTTTGTACCGGTTATCAAATCTCTAAAATTAAAAAGAAAAAAAAGGGTGTTTTAGTAATCCACCGTCCAGATAACGTCCTCATCCGCATCGTTGTACAGATAATATCCTTCACCTGGTTCGAACTCGAAGTTATCCGGATCGTAGTCGTACGCTAGGTTATTGTTCTGTGAGGCATCGAAGCGCCCAACTATCGTCACATCTTCAGGCGTTCCTCCAAAAGTCGCCGTCGAACTCGGGTAACTCACCATGTTCCAACCTGGATTCAACGTCATGTCCGTGCTAGTGGGTTCAGTCCCTTCCACCATTAACGTCTCGTCCTCGGTCATCCGTATCCAAAGGCCCATAGTGTGATCCCAACTGTTCAACCCATTGAAATGATCGCTACGTCCAGGGATGTAGGATTTCCACTCTCCTGACCCAGAATCATAATATATCACTTTCTCGTAACTACCGCTTATACCGTTCTCCGGATCCTCAAGTATGGATTCTAATGAGCTATCACCTGGTATCAGATTGAACGATACGAAGTTCCAATCATCAGCTTCGGGATCGGTTGATAGAGGCATCTGGAAAGTTTCAAGTTCAGTACCGGGTTCTGGGTTTATTTCGGTATTACTTTCTTCAAGGCCATTTGTACCTACAGCTCTCACATTGTACCACCATATCTCATCGTCTGCATCGCCTTTATAGAAGTCTACGTGAGTGTACTGTTCAGACCCGTCTGCTTCTACACTTCCTATTTTTTCGAAGGGGCCACCCGACTCCTCGGCTCTGTAAACGTTGTAATGATCGACCTCATCTATCGCTTCATCTGCGCTCGCATCCCAGGATACATGATTGTGCTCATTATCCTCTAAGATCTTCTGAGCCCGGACCTCATGTACCATGTGATCTCCACCGTCAGCAGGGTTCTCATCGAACCTGAATCCCATGTAATCTGAAGAGGTATAAGAGTCGTCGTTAGTCGAGCCCAGCTCTTCTCCATCCATGTACAAAATTATATCGTTATTCTCAAGTCTTTCTATTCCTAGGGTATGTACGTCGGTATCAGCTGACCACATACCTGCTATCAAAGGAGCATCATCAGGAGATTCTCCGTCCTCTATCCGCCACAGATTCGCTTGTGAGCCACCTGGAACGTCGCCTGTCACTATTACATAGTATCCTGTAGGATTATCTGGATCGCCCATATTGATAAAATCGAATCTCAACAATTGATACGTATCACTTACTTCCTCAGTACTCGCGAGTTGGAAATCAAACTCCCATTCCCCGTATGCTCCGATATCCTCGTCGTCCCATTCAGATGGAGTTGATATCGCGCCGTGCCCCTGTAAGTATCCAGAAGATGAGTTCCATTCACCTGAATGTTCCGTCCAGTCATCATGTCCGTCTGAGAAGTCATCAAATGAGACCAGTGTCGGTCCTCCGTCATGAACAACACCAAGATCTGAAGGAGGTCCTGGAGGTGTACCTACTATAGTGAAATGCCCGCTGGTATCGTAAGCAAATCGTCCCGAAGTATCCGTTATCCTTGCTCGTATCATACAGACTGAGCTGTCATAGTTTGGAAGTGTCCATGTGTAGGAGGTTTCTGATCCAGGCAAGTCCATCGCTAGATCGTTCCACGTCTCCCCATCATCTATAGTGTACCTCAGATCTACAGCATCAATAGGATCGTCTCCCTGGCCAGTGTTCCAAGAGATCTGCTGTTCCGTTCCTTCGTTCCATGACTCCCCTCCTGTAGGAGAAGATAGCGTGATATCTGGTGAATCGCCATCGGGCATTATCGGTTCTAGCCCTCCACTTACCACGACTGCGAAAGGTTGACTGTCTTGAGGAACATTGTGACCTGATACCTTCAACTCATAAGTACCAGTACCAACCCCATTATGATCTGGAAGGAGCAGTATATTCTCCTCAACGTTCAATCCATCCCATTCACCACTACGACCACCATTCCAATTATTACTGTTCGGATCGGGTTGAGAATATCCTGGATCATTCCCGGTATATGCATTCCCGACATAACGGGTGTTATCAGGTGTAAACAATTCAAGGTCTAAATCATTTACAATCGTTGGATCCGAATTTGCTTCTCCTGGGGGGTCACTCCACACCAATGTAGCCTCTAATGGCATGCTGTCGTCCACGACATCGAATTCCATACTCCAGCTCTCTCCGGTCGACAATTCGACCCCTTCGTTCCATGAGTCATAAACCTGAGATTTTCTTTCGTCCCATTCAAAATATAATGACCTATCGAGGGTGCTCAGCCCGAAACCCTGGTCCTGATTTGGGAATTGATTGCCATTGTGATAAGCACCGTCATTAGATATCTCAACTGCTCCGTTTATCATTGAGGCTTTTATTAAAGCGTTGCTTGGATTGAATCCATCGTCTGGGTTCTGATAACCCATAGGGTAATAACCGTCCTCATAATACTGCCTTACCTGTGCAACCTGTCCAGCGACCCCCGGTGTAGCCATACTGGTCCCAGACATGCTTGTATACCCATCTACCGATTGGTCCGAAGACGTAACTCCTTGTCCTACACCTAACAGCGTTGGTTTGATCCTACCGTCTGCAGCCCAGCCTCTACTGCTGAATTCAGCTACCTCGTCATGTCGAGGGGCATTGACTGCGGCTCCAACACTCAAAGCGTTTTTCGCTTGTGCTTGACCAGATAACGTATCACTATCAGGACCATCATTGCCCGCCGCCCAAAGGACGGTATAATCCTGGTGGTCCCAGATGAATTCGTCTGTTTCCACGGCATATCCGTCGTATCCTCCACGACCGCCCCAACTGTTCGTATGTACTCTGCTACCGGCTGAATGACTCTCACTAAAAGAACTATCGTACATCTCATCAGGGACTTGAAGGTTGCCACTTGCATCTCCTACATCCTGGAATATCAACCGCGACCCCATGGCGTGTCCATCGTGTTTATCGTATGTATCATGAACGGGAGCATCGCCCAACACGGTACCGGAGACATGCGTCCCATGGTAAACACCTTCACCTATATCTCCTCGTGCACCGTCGGGAACGTACATATCCAAGATCTTTCGGTGGTTTGAACCGATGGGATTTCCATCAGGATCTGCGAACATCTCATGATCAGTGTATAACTCACTATCCATGACCGTCACTATCTGCCCGTCGCCGACGACACCTTCTTCTGTAAGGCGTCTTGAATCCTCTACACCAGATTGGGTTACCCAGGTGGCATCATCGTTGTACAATTGATATTCAAAGAATCCATGATTGAAAGTCCTAACACCATGCATGTTGGCTATCCTTCCAACGTCATCTGAATCTACCTGTGTGATTATCCTTCCGTTCTTAACGTGATATACTTGGGCGAAAGACGATATCCTGCTTGCGATACTCCGTGTGTCTGCAGTATCAAATGTATAGACCTCTAAATCAACAGTTCCGGAGATATCTAACAAATCATGATCGAATTTGAATGCAGGTTGATATATCTCAACCCAGTTTACGAAATCAAGCCCTTCGACCCTTTGAGCTGTTTCAGTGTCCATCTCAACCAGCAGATTATATCTTTGCCTGTATTCGTGCGTGATAACTCCCTGGTCGTTCAATTCCTCAACCCATTCCCTTGCTATCGGACCTATGAACTGCACTAAGTATGCTCTCTTAACACCTTCTGGATATCTATCTATAATGAGGTCATCCGAGACCTCTGGAATCCCTTCGGAAGAATTAAAAGTATGAGAATGAACTGCTACCTTTTCTCGATCCTCTAGGGTATCAACTGTAAAATCTTGGTCGAGAAGAGAATTTATATTCTTTTCACTGGCCGAAACCAAAACGAACTCATCGTAATCTGCAAGTACAGAGTACTCGTCAGATCGTAACAACTCCTCAGTGGTTATCCCTCGCTTGTAAACCAACACTGAGGAATTATCTTCATTGTTGGATTCCGAGATGGCTACAGCTACTGTTAGTACCGATATAATCAGCACAATAACTGTAAAAACTACCCCTATCCTATTACTATTTCTCTCTTTCATCTTTTTCTCCTCTAGATTGAACTAATCCGGAGTAAGAATATCAGATTATACTATTAAGGTTCCTCCCACATGTAGATGATTTTACCTACTCTATATGTTTTAAAAAAATGAAAAAAGGGTTTAGTAATCCACTGTCCATATTACTGTATTATCAGCATCGTTATACAACCAATATCCTTGGCCGGGTTCGAAATCGAATGTCTCTGTATTGGTCGTGTAAGCTATGTTGGTATCTGTAGTTTCATCGAAGTAACCTATCTTTGTCACTTCAGTCCGTAATCCATTATTACCATTGTACGAACTCGGATAGCTCACCATATTCCAACCAGGGCTCAGTGTGATATCCGTGCTTGTAAGTTCTGTTCCTTCGACAGTTAAAGTGTCATCGGCTGTCATCCTAATCCACAGTCCTTTGGTCTCGTCCCAGTTGATATCTCCGTTGAAGTGATCCGCTCTACCAGGCATGTAGGTAAACCATTCATCTGTACTAGCGTCGTAGTACATCACCCTGTCGTAATTACCTAAAATACCATTCTCCTCATTTTCTAGAATCGATACAATATCTGTATCATTGATATCGAGATTGAACGATACAAAGTTCCATCCGTCTGCATCTCCGCCGGCATCCAGCTGTATATCCATGGTCGAGATCTCATCTTCTACAAAATGTGCGGTTATCGCCTTGTCCTCGTCCATGATCATAGTAATCTGGTCCTCAGTGCTATCATTATCACCGGACCAGTGACTGAATACCCATCCCTCATCTGGATCTGCACTGACAGTTATAGTCTCTTCTTCTGCGTAATAGTGTGTTCCGGGTTCTGGGGCTGTAGTTCCGCCTTCCTCTGCATCTATAACCAGCTCATATCCCTGCTCATCATTTATATCGTTCAGATGATCTAAAGTTGCATTTATTGTGAGATTTTGTTGCTCCTCCCTGCTTATATCAGCTTCATTATCTCCGTCTTGTTCACCGTACCAACCGAACTGGGCGTGATTCCCTCCTTCGATCTCTACGAATTCTGTGTCTTCGGGAAGACGCTCTTCACTATCCTCTATATCATCTAATGTAGTTACTCCGTCATTTGTTCCATAGATAGAAACAAATTCTCCTTCCTTATCACTTAGATCTGTTTCTCCGACCCCGATGAAACCCGGACTGGGATACGCTGCCCAAAGATGAAGGCCGTCCGGTTCTTCGACGTCAAAATATTCACATGCATTCATCCCTCCATTAGAATGACCACCTACGGACCAATTCTCTATCTCCGGATAATTCTCTATCACATCCCCAAATGGACCACCATCCGGCATACCCGTACCAGGATAAAATAATACTACAAAATATCCCTCCTCAGCAACCGCTCGGGCAGCTGGGGCATAAGCTCTAGGATCTACATCCCCACCGGCACCAAAGGCCATACCGACCACTGGGTCCTCATCCACTGGCTCGAAGGTGATACTGTCAAGATCGTCCTCTTCCTCTGTAACTGTAACATTTTCATCAGACTCTAGGGCCTCTAAGGCCTCGGGCATCGGTTCCCGGTCATAATCGTTCAGACCGGGATCCTCATTGGATTGGATTGTAAAATCGTCCTCTACCCCTATAGATCCTGTGCAGACCACAGATATTAATAATAATGAAGCACACAATAAAATTAGAGGTATAGACGGTTTTTTAGAAACTCCTTTACTCCAACATATAGACCTGATTTTTTCTTTCAAGTTTTCCTATCTCCAATTAGTTCCATTAAATATTTTTGCCCTTATCAAGGTTGGTTCTACATGTAGGGATTTTGTTAAAATATACATGAAATATAGAACATCAATTTTAAATGATAAGATATTTCTATACGGAATGATAACTCAGTGGTGAAATGTTCAAAAACAATGAAAAAAAGAGAAAACCACTTTTAAGGGTTTTATTCGTTACTGAATCCTATCCTCCATCAACCTACGGAGGGGGAGAGATCTCATGTTCTCTCTTAGCTGAAGGGATAGCAAAAAGAGAGGGGGTTCATGTTACCGTTCTTACTTCTAAAGTCGAAGGTCTAGATCATACGTATGAAAAAAACGGTGTTAGAATTTTAAGGAGATTAAAAACCGGAGGAAACCGCAGTACATTCAAGGGCAATATCAAAAGGCGGTTATTCTTTAAAAGAAGTGTGAAAAAAGAACTCGGAAAGATCATAGATAATTACGACTTAGTACACTTTTTCAACATCACCAGTATCGTAGATGTTCAAAAACCCAGCTTTGCGACCATCAACTCTTACGTTAACTTCTGCCCAAAAGGTAATCTGTTTTACAAAGGTGAAAGAGTGTGTAGGGGATGTGCTCCGATAAAATTCACGGGATGTATAACGAACTCAGAATACGTTGGTGGCTATGAACTCACCTCTCTTCTAAAATACAACCCTGTATTCTGGTTGACTATCTATTTAGATTATTTGAAGAGGAAGAAGAGTTTGAAAAATGTAGACCACTTCTTCAGTTTGAGTGAATTCATAAATAAGTTACTAATTAAAGAGGGTATATCCCCGCAGAACATCACAAAAGTAGTGAATATGCCAGATATAGAAAAGTCCAATAGAAAGATGGATCTGCCAAAAAAAGGTGTGAACATTTCATACATCGGTCAGTTGGGTAAGATAAAGGGTGTTGATCTGCTTATCAGGGCTTTCAACAAGCCGGATACAGATGCTAAACTTATCATCGTAGGTGATGGGCCAGAAAGGGATGAATTAGAAAAGATGGCTAAGTCGAATTCAAACATTATATTTTTAGGTAAAGTAGAACATGAATCTATACACTCGGTTTACGAACAATCAGATGTTATCGTTGTACCTTCTGTTTGGCCAGAACCTCTTTCAAGAGTTTTATTAGAATCAGCCTATTTCGGAAAACCAGTGATTGCAACCAAGGTGGGGGGAAGTCCCGAGATCATCGAACACCGATATAACGGACTGCTGACTAAAACCACAGTAAATGATTTGGCAGAAAAGATCAGATTTATTGTGGACCGGGATGAGATGCGGGAAACCATGGGAAGAAACATGAAAGTGTACTACGAGAAGAAATTGTCTAGAGAAAAGATATTAGATAAGATAATAAAAACCTATAAAGACCATTTAGGGTATTTAGGGCAAGATATGGGAGGATAAAATATCAGCAGAAAAAATGATAAGAACATCCTGATAGTTGTTTCCAGCCTAAAAATAGGTGGTGGTGCAGAGAGAAATGCCGTGCAACTAGGCGGGGTTCTTAAAGATAAAGGTTACGATGTCACATATTTAACATTTTATGAAACTGAACAAAAATGTGACTATCGAGGAAAACATATCTGTTTTGGATACGAAGAAGAGAAAAATGCATTAAGTGATGCATTTGAAATCATTCACACATCAAAAAAGATCAAAGACATTTGTACAGAAAATAACATCGACATCTTGATCTCCTTTTTGACCCGGATGAATGTGCAATCTATATTGAGTAAATCTTTGTTCAGGAATAAAGTCAAAATTCTGGTTTCCGTGAGAAATAATCCTATCAAAAGGAACAAAACAAGCCACCAAAAATTGATCAAGATGCTGTATCCAAAGGCGGATAAGGTCGTTGCTCAGACCAGGGGCATCGAAAACATATTGAATGAAAAGTTCTCGACCAACAATACGACGGTCATCCCCAACATGGCCGATTTAACCGATTTTAAACGCTTGGCAAAAAAAGACGTTTCAAAAGAACACGAAGTTATTTTTGATAACGATTTCACCTTCATCACGATAGGCTCTTTAACGGAACAAAAGGCTCAGTGGTATCTGGTACGATGTTTCAAACGCCTTACCCGGATTGAACAGGACTCCACGCTTATCATATTAGGAAAGGGACCATTAGAAAGAAAATTAAAAGATTTAGTAAAAGAGATGAAAATCGAAGATAAGATATTGTTTTTGGGCGAAGTGAAAAATGTCTTCCCTTATTTGCGAAGGGCCGACTGCTTCGTTTTAACTTCACTTTACGAGGGGTTCCCGAACGTCCTCATAGAGGCCATTTCTCAGGATCTCCCAACGATCTCTACTGACTGCATCTCGGGCCCGAGAGAAATACTGTGTCCCGGGTTGACATCTGACGAAGAGATCGAATATCCCTTTTTCGGAAAATTTGGTATCCTTACTAAGCCTTTCAGGGACAGTGTTCTTTTTAAAACTTTGAAACAAAAATCTCTTTCAGAAGAAGAAACTATACTTTTTAAACTGATGAAAGATTTGAAAGATAACGAAAAATATAGGAAGCCATATTCCTCAGCTTCGAGAAGGGTAAAAGATTTTGATCGAGATAAAATCGTAGAACAGTGGGAAGAATTGTTTTAGTGCGCGGTCGGACTCTATCCCATACAGGCACCCATAAGGGAAATATTTTATACACATAATTTAATCATATATATAGAGAGTAGATGGAAAAGTTTTAGAACAAGAGTGAGGATTTTCTGAGGAGCTACATGGAGACTCTAGGCTCATCTACACACGATGTATCGGAAAGGTGTTAAAAAGATGAAAAAAGTAAGTGTGATAATCCCGACATATAACCGTTCTATGGAACTGAAGAGAGCCGTTAGAAGTGTTCTAAACCAGACCTATGAGGATTTTGAGCTGATCATAGTTGATGATAACTCTAAAGATGATACAAGAGAGGTGGTCGATAACTTTGAAGATGACCGTATCAGATATCACAAAAATGAAACTAATATGGGGGGAAGCGGATCTAGAAATGTTGGTATACGCATGAGTAGGAACGATTTCATCGCATTTCTTGATGATGACGACCAGTGGTTTCCCACCAAGCTGGAAAAGCAGGTAAAAGTTTTAAAAGATACCCCCCCGGACTACTGTGGTGTTTATACTGGACTTATAAAGATAAGGGAAGGCGAGCCAATATCTGAGAAGATGATCTATAAAGAAGGAAACCTTTTTGAAGACCTACTCTGGGAAAATATCATTGGGAGTACGTCGGTCATATTATTAAAAAAGGAATGTTTACTGGATGTCGGAGGGTTCACTAAAAATCTACCCGCCTCCCAGGAGCTGGATCTTTACCTACGCCTTTCGGAGAGGTATAAGTTCAAATGCGTAGGGGAGCCATTAGTTAGATATCATATCCACAACAAAAACCAGATCACCGGCGACTATTCCAAGAAAATAGTCTCTAAGAAGTACATATTTGAAAAGTATAAGGACTACATAACTTCGAGTTCTAGTTTACATGCAAGGCATCTATACGAAATAGGTTATCAACAGTACATGAACGGGGACAAACAAGCAGGGTTAGATTCGTTCAAACAAGCCTTTCTACTCTCACCTTTCGGGATAAAACATTTAATCAGAAAGATACTCTCTAAACTCATCCTCGGCATTTGATCACAATATCGCGGGGATCCAAAAAAACGGGATAGATAAAACCATGGCTAAGAAACTGTACAAGGACCTGATAAGCACCAGTGGAGCCTACTTCATAACGAGTGGTTTGGGCATCATCTATGGTATCTTATTTCCCAGATTATTGGGTAGTGAACAATGGGGTTTATGGTCTATATCGATAGGTTTGATCGGTCTATTGGGTCCTCTAGCACAAGTCGCTATGAGCACTACCTTGACCACCTACGTATCTCGATACAAGAAAGATAAGAAGACAGTATCCAAGTATATAAATTCAGCTTACTTCGTAGCTATTTTTTCGAGTTTTTTAGTCTCTATAGCCCTTATCTTGCTGAGCAGCTATCTAGCAAGTTCTGTATTTAAGGATGAAAGACTAAGGCTCTTTTTGCTGCTCGGAGCCGGGATAATCTTTTTTAAACAACTGAATATAATCAACAGAGATTATTTTAGAGGGTTCAAAGATTTTAAGAAATACAACATATTGAAGATAGTACCTGAACTTTCTTTACTGCTGCTGACGATTTCATTTTTTATCTTATTCTCATACAGAGCGATCTACCTAGCTACTGCCCAGCTTGTCATCGCCGCTATTGTATGTATATTAGTTTTCACATATCTGATCAGGGAGGAAGACGTATTCAGGATCTTTAGGATACCAAATAATAAGGTAACTAAAAAAGTTCTAAAATTCGGTATACCCTTGATATTCACCATGACCTTCATGACTGTAATGAAGTCTTTGGATCGAGTGTTGATAGGATATTTCTTAGAAGCAGACGACGTTGGGATTTATTCTGTAGCAGCAGGGATACCTCTGATGATAGGGGGCATGTTCGCCCCGATAACTACAGTGATATTGCCGGCTTTCTCAGAAAGAAAAGGCAAAGGAAAAAGCTCTGAGGTATTACTAAGGGAATTATTCTCTTTACTGCTTTATGTTTCTATACCTTTGATCATATTCTTATATCTTTTCAGTGGGGATATTTTATATATAGTGTTTGGACAGGAATATATACTAGGAGCTACGGTCCTGTCCATCACTTCCATCGAAATATTTTTGTACAGCAGTAAGAGACTATTCGGTATACCAGTAGTTGGTTCTGAAAAAACAGTTTCGTATGCAGTTGGTTTAGGATTGACTGCTCTTTCAAATATAGTTTTAAATTCAATATTGATCCCGATTTATGGGATCGAGGGGGCGGCGTTGGGGACGGTTCTCTCGTTCGTATTGTTATTTTTCATCATGCTTCATCTATGTAAAAGAAACTCTGAATTCAAGATCTCTAGCGTAAATTTGAAAGTGATAATACCTTTGACCATCACCTTCCTTATCTCAGGTATATTCCTTGAATGGATATTAGATGGATTGATCTCACTGATAATTACATCTGTCACCTTCCTGGCCCTCTTATTTGTTTTCTCGGAATTATCTTCCCCATTGTGGTATAGAGAATTGAAAACCTATATTAAAGAGATGCCATTTTTATAAGTGATGTGATAAAGTAAAATTACCATTTATTAGCCCGTTAAAATCGGTGAATTGTGATGTATGTAGAAGACGTCCGTAAGTCAAATCTTTGTCTATCCTGTGAGATCTGTAATGCGGTATGCCCTACCGACGCTGTCGAAATGGAATACCGTTCAGGTCAATTCCTCCCTAAAATAGATGACGATAAGTGCATCGATTGTAGACTATGTTTAAAACTGTGTCCTGGAAAAGTACATTCCTCAGGAATATATAATAAAGATTTCAAAAGTACGTATACTGGAAAGTTTTTGGATACATATTCACTATTCACAAAAGACTGGGAAATTTTAGATTTAGCGTCAAGTGGTGGTGCCGTAACTACATTATTGATAGGATTACTAGAGGATGGTAAATATGACGGAGCATTCGTACTTGACTTCGATATGTTCCATGGAGAATCCACTAGGTTGACCTTAACGAAAGACAAAGATGGGGTCAAAGCTGCATCAAAGTCAAAGTATATCCCGGCATCAGTTTTCCATGTCATCAAAACATTAGAACAAGAATCATCACCCAACTACGTAATAGTTGGAACCCCCTGCCAGATCAATGGAATTAAAAAATACATCAGGGAAAAAGGCATCGAAGATGAGGGACTCTTATTTTTTGGACTTTTCTGCGATAAAACTTTGAACTTCAATTTGATAAGATATTTTCAAAACAAGTACGCTGAAAAGCAGGAAAAACTCGTTAAATTAGATTATGAAAACAAAGAAAAAAACGGTTGGCTAGGAGATGTTAAACTTTATTTCGATTCGGGAAGAGAATTGATAGTCGATAGATGTGAGATGGAGGGTTTGAAAGATCACTTCCAGTTGGAAAGATGTCTTTACTGTCTAGACAAACTATGCAGAGGTGCTGATATCTCATTTGGTACTTGTTACATCGAAGGGAAAGATCATCCAGGCAGATCAAATATCATCGTTAGAACTGAAAAAGGAAAAAATACATGGGAATCTTACAAAGATCTTTTCGAATGGGAAAAAGTTAGTATAAGGTCTATCCAAGGCTCACAGAAGATTTCTAAGGAAAAGAAGAAGTTAGAGTTCAGGAACGTTTTAAAAGAAAAAGCTGCCCCTAAGGATATCAAAAAAGAACTTTCTAAACGGAAAGAATACATCCGACGGGGGCGTAAGAATAAATTTAGAAAGATAGAACAGTCATCTCAAGATCGAAAAAAATTCGATTTGGTCATTAGGTCCGGGATGACTATCGGTAAAACCGTGATAAAAGATCTATTTTCTGATATCACTAGAAGATCACATGCCGGGGAGAACGTGATAATACTCGGTGGAGAGCTATACAATAAAGGCGCACAAGCTATGACATTCACAGTGGTCGACCAGATCAAAAAGAGATTTCCAAAAAAGCAGGTGTACCTGTTCAAAACCAGAGATTTCGATAGAGATGAGATAGAGAAACAGATGTATACTTTTGAGATCAAACCATGGGACGTACTTACAAGAGTAAACTTATTGAGTTCAAACAAAACTTTTAGCCAAGGTGAATCACCTTATCTCAAACACTACGAAGATATCGAGAATATAATGGAAAAATGCAGTTTTGTTATAGATATCAGTGGGTATGCCTTATCATCGCAGATGGGGAACCCAGATGCATTCCTTCCCATTAAAGAATTTGATTACCTCTTGAATATCATAATCGCTAAAAGGTATGGCATCCCATTTTACATATTCCCACAATCCATAGGTCCTTTTGAGTATTCTCCAATACAAAAAACAATAATATATCCGATGATGAAAAAATATCTCAAATATCCCAAAAAAATATTTCCTAGAGAGAAAAAGGGCGTAGAATCCATAAAAGAGTTTACACGGGAAAATGTCGAGCATGCTCGAGATATCGTCCTGATGAATAAAGGATACGATCTGGATAATATCCTATCAGAACAGTTCGAGTTCAAAAATTTTGAGATCCTGCAGAATTCTGTGGGTATAGTACCCAATTCTCAGATCATGAAAAGAGGCGAACCTGAACAGATATACTCTATTTATGAAGCTATGATTCAAGAGTTATTACAGTCAAAAAAGGTAGTTTACATACTAAGGCATTCTCATGAAGATTTTGAGATATGTAGGAACATAAAAGGATCATTTTCAGATAATGACGATGTAAGATTCATAGCAGCGGAACTCAATGCAGTAGAACTTGAAGATATCATAACAGAGTTAGATTTCATAATCGGATCACGTTACCACTCTATCATCCACGCCTACAAGAATAGAATCCCAGCACTTGTATTAGGATGGGCTGTCAAATATAAAGAACTCATGGAAGATTTTGATCAATTGGAATATCACTTCGATTCAAGAGATCTGCTCGATAAAAAAAAGGTCCTTGAGAAGTTAAAAAGGCTGATGAAGAGATACCCCACCGAGAAAAAAGTTTTAGACTCTAGATTAAAGCAGATACATAAAAATAAAACAGTTTTTGAGAAAGTCTTTTAAAACTATCCTTTATTTGAGTCCTCTTCATCTTTTTGGGCCAAAATTCTACGTCCCAACGAGTTACTGGTTTTCAGGATCTCCCAATAAGTCAGGTTTTTCCCAAGGGTCTTTACTATCTCAAAGAAACTATGTGGTGTTCTTTTTAATAGAGCTCTAAAAAATTTGAACTTGTTAAGGCCATAACATAGATAAAAATTGTTAAAGGACCACAAGATGGTCCATGGCTCCAGGATCTTCCGTTTTAAACTTTGATGATGATCCGGATGATAAAATTCAACCCCGTACTTTGGTACCCCCCGGTTAAAGTATTTTGCAATTTTAAAGAAGAATTCGATACCCAGCTTTTTTTCCATACCTATAGAAGATGCGATCTTTTTCGGCTCAACTTCCCAAACTTGTAAGTACCCATCAGAGATTAAATCTTCCACTAATTCTTCCCCCCTCTCAGTCCGTACAATAAATTCTGATACGCCCTTTTTTAGATCATAACCCTCAGCTTCGATCTTTGAATGTACGTCCTTAATCCTGCAATCACCGCAGGAGATATCTGAAAACTCGTTAGCCTTATCAAAACACAATTTACACCGCCAATCTGTGAAAAAAGGTCTTGGATTCAATCGACTTTTACTTGCATCTATGTCGAAAGTCTCGCCATCTTTGGTCTCCATCCTCATATCACAGGGCCAACCACGCCACTCTTTACTCCTAAAGCGGAAATACTTGATCTCATCTTTAGACTTACCGATCTTATGACACATCTGGTCATGAAAATGGTAGGTGAATACCCCTAAACAATGCAGACCGATGTATATCCTGATCTTCTCAACAAGTTCAGGATATATCTTTTCAGCTTTCCTCATCCCCTGGATTTGACATGAAGTCCCTACAAACGCAAATTTGCCCTCCTCTTCTAAAATAGTTTCAATGATACTCGCTGCGGGAACTGGATTATATTTTGAACCGACAGATTTCATCACCTCTTCCTTATCCCTAGCGATATACGTCTTAGGTTCGAAAGGTGAATCTTCTTTCCACTTTGTAACCACCGCTCCGTCTATCACCCCTTTTTCAAGGCAGCACAGCAAAAACGTAGAAACAAACCCACCGCTTTGAACCTGCTCCAAAATATCTTCGATGTTAGTATACCCAGCATAAATTTTGCGGTGATTACCCAAGGCAACGTTTTCAGGAAGTGTGCCGAATATACTTTTTTGATGTTCAACATAATCGAACTCGTGTCCTGGGCATACCTGTACGCATAAACCGCACCCTATGCAGCTTTCCTCATCTATTTCAGGCACATATATCCCATACTCATCTATTTTCATCTCGATAGAATCATGTGGACAAACTCCTGCACATGCTCCACACGATGTACAAAGCCATCTATCTACTACTTCATCTACGGTATCGAAGTCAGCGTCCTTTTTATACCCCATAATTTACCTCGTGGATACCAAAATTTCAATAGGATTAACAGTTTACAATAATTTACCTAAATAAAAGCATTTTGATGTAGAAAGCCTGTCAACTTGTGATCTTGGCACTTTTGAATGGTTTTTGACCTGATACTGATTTTCTGACGGATTCGAACTGTTCTGTCAAACTGCCAGTATCCAAAACACTTTCAAACATCAATGTTCACATTTAAAAAAACATAATTGAAAACATGAAAAGACTTGCTGTTAGGTATATCAGCATATGATTTTTTGAAAAGTACATTCATTCACCACCTCCATCGTTCGTAACGGTAAATGATAAGTCAAACTCATCATCTTCTAAGGTATCATAATCCCATGGACCTTCCTGCTGTTCGATAACAAACCGAACAGTCATACCCAGCTCGTCTGCTTCTTCACTAACGTTCAATTTGATTTCAGAAGTGTGATCTTCACCGGCTTTTATATCGTTTTCAGTGTGAATCAACTCGTATTCTTCATTAGTACTCTGACTTCTAACATATATCTTAGCATCATACAGGACATCTTCGCCTCCTGGATGATTCTCGTATCGATAAGATAGGTTAGGTTTTACATAGAAATCGTTATCCTCTGCGTCTCCTGCGGAGGTGTAATCACTGGTAAGATAATGTTCATCATCCGTTTCAGCTTCGAAACCAACTATCTCCGAGAATAGGTCAATATGTACATGAACTGTAGCCTTTATCTCTTCCTCGAATCCTCCGACTACCGCTTGGACTTCTAGAGTATATGGTTTACCATAGCTTTCTCCGGGTATTTGCCAATCCATTTCAGCACTGTTAACAGCAAAATCATTCTGTTCTATGTCAAAACCAACATTAGCTGTTTCTGTTCCCCTACCGAATTGACTGTATCCACTACTCCACCTTGAACATCCTCCTGTTTCTTCACGACCAGTAACAATATTATGATCGTTGTAAGATACATTATGAGATCCTAGTCCGCGCGCCCGAAGCTCTAGAGTTTCAGGAGATAGATCATCTTCAAAATCACCTTCGGCATACATTCTAATATATACTTCAGTTCCATATCCTGGTTCAATTCCACGGAGTTTATTGATTACATCTACGACAGTTACGTTCAATTCTATACTGTTGTCATCATCAATTGAAGTTGTAACTATCGAACTGCGTTGGTAATCATATCCCGAAGGTGTCTCTGGATCGGGTTGATACTCTACAGTCATCTCATCGTATCCTTCATCTACCTCTATCTCTACCTGCTTTTCTCCCTCATCCTCTTCCATATACCCTGCGATCATCATCGTCACCGCAAGCATCGCAATTATCGGAATCACCATCACTCGTATTTTGGTCGTTTCTGATATTTTACTTAATATAATATCACCATCGGCAACTCATAAAAGAATACTCATATATATATATATATCGGTTTTTTAGAATCTATATCGGCTGGACCGTCCTTCGTTTTATCGTGCTATTCGAACTATTCTGTCAAACCGCCATTATCACTAAATCCTTGATGGGCTCGATGTAGAAAGATAGATATCCCGACTGCCGCCATTCCAAAACATTTCAAAAAACCAAAGTCGGTAGATCGATGAAAGCCCGATAGATCCAAGTTATATTCATCCTTCAAATATATCCGTAAAATACTTGCTCATCTTATCTTCGATGGAGAATAAAGAGATTATCTTTAATCCAACGAGTGTGAATATTATACTTGCTATAAATGAAATCCAAGTAGTTATGTGATATGAGTCGATAGGGATGTATCTTATAAATCTAGATGTAAGAAGGAATCCGAAAAAAACGATGAATAAATTAAAATTTTTTCTGTTTCGAACCGAATAGAAAAGTAAAGTGGGAAGAAGTAATAGATAATAGTCTAAATGCATTTTAGGATAAAACAGCATAAATATAAATAGTGTAACGGTAAATATAGAGATGGTGTCCCACTTCTTCCTGAACGCTATATAGAGCACTATCAATTCTATTATAACTATCGATAAAAAGATCAAGGTTGAGCTCGGCAAGGGTATAGAAACAGGGATACTCACAAAGCTTCTCCAGATGCTTACGTCCCGAGGACTGAATTTGGAATGAGCACCACCATAAAATTTAACGAACCAAAATACTTTTGCACCCCAGATATAGTAAAAAAACAAAAATAGTCCGGAAATAGTCGATACGGTTATAATCAGATTTTGTATTCTTTTTTTGAATCGTATATTTCTATCGAAAAGTTGAGCAGGTATAAAAAAACCAGACCATATCTTAGTCACAGATCCCAAACCTATAGCTAGAGATCCAATTTTTTCCTTCCCTTTAATCAAAATGAATATAATTAAGATTATGATAAAAGACACAACGCATTCGTCCTGGATGATCGCCATGAGTGATATAGGATTGACCATGTACAACGCAGACAATACAAAGGCCTTCCCTTCACCCCGATCTTTGAACGTTTGGAATAACAAGATACCGCCCAGTAATATGAAGGCTGAAAAATATAGATAAAATGAAAGGTAGTAACCACCCCAAGATACCGGAGGGGAGATCAGTGTGGGAGGGATGAAGACAAAATTTATCAAAGGAGGTGGACCCGTTCTGGTTTCCTCGTAGAGATTTCCCCTTTTCATCAGGACCGATGCTCTGCGATGGAATCTAGCGATATCTCTTTTATCTACTCGATAATAGAAATACACATCCCCATTTTCTCGAAATGTTTTTTCCCTTTCCCAGGTCTCATTACTTCCTCCACTCCTCTCGTAGTTTTTCTCCAATATCACTTCTCCCTTTTCACCCCATGTAGTATTGTAATGGACACTGACTTGACCTATATGCAGATCTGCGGTATCGGAGAGACGGAAATTTTCCGCTCGCCATACAAAGTTTATAGTTTCGTCCTCCTCTACTGAGATCACATACCTTTCCCCAGACTCAGACAAATTCGGTTTAGAAGCATCGGCAGGGGGTGAGAGTGAAACATCCCAATCCTTATTGACCTTATTCAGTGGCGATGAAGATTCAGGATAGTGTGAGAACATATCCTTTTTCTGCATTGAATTGTATACTGTAATCGCAGGAACGAATGTAAGGATCCAAATCACGATCAAAACAAACAATTTCTTCCTAGTAGACCAGCTTTTAAGAGTTTTAATTATTTCTTTAGGAAAGTTCTTAATAAATTCCATC
>JAWOGF010000015.1:0-41435 GCA_046497075.1 Candidatus Saliniplasma sp. | reverse complement strand
TTCTATCTGGAAGCTGTATTCTTCCATGTCTCTCCAATCCTCGAAATCTCCATCTATGCTCATCTCTTCTTCGTCTTCAAAAGGTGAATAGAATAAGAAAAATGTAAACGATGCGATCAGTATCAGGATTATAACGAGTATAGCTACTGGAGCTTTTTTTCGCTTTTTATGGCTTCTTTTAACCTGCTTTGAGGAGCTCCTACCATTTATAAATCCATCCTCTTTTTTTCTATCCTTATTCCCCAGACCGTTCCTTTTTCCCTTCCCATCTCTTGGGATTATTTTCTTTTTACTTGGTACCTGTGATATCTGTTTAGTTTCAGCTTCATCGACTTTCTTTTTATCTTCCAGGTCTACATCTTTTTCTTTATCTTCTAGGTCTACATCTTTTTCTTTATCTTCCACATCTACATCTTTTTCTTTATCTTCCAGGTCTACTTCTTTCTCTTTTATCTTCTCCTCAACATCTTCCTCTTTAACCTGCTCATCAACATCCTCTTTATCCTCCACATCTACTACTTCCTCCTCGCAATGAACACATATCCCTCCAGGTTCGACAAATTCTCCACAGTTCGGACAAACGTCCATGTCTTCAATTTTCTTTGTGATTTCTTCCTGTATCCTCTCAGCGGTTTTGGATCCGATGCCCTTTACTGTCTTTAATTCCTCGGCATCTATATCTGAGAGATCTTTTAAAGTTCTGAGTCCTAATTCATCTACCAAGGTTTCGGCTGTTTTTTTTCCTATACCTTTTATTTGCTGGAGATGATGTAGTATTTCTCTCATAATATGTATGATTGTAATCAAGTAATACCCTATATATTATTTATGAGATACTACTAACTACTAAAGAGATAAAGCATAGGCTTTTTGAATTTAGTAACGTTCTAATATATCATTCAAACCGAATTCAAATCCATTCGACCCGGGTTCACATGGATGTGAGTATATATTTTTCAAACAACACAATTTTATACCAGCCCCATAGTTCAACAGGCTATGCACTGCAGTCAATGCAGGAACGAAGCGGTGACCTTTGTCCGTTACAGTGGTCAGCATCTGTGTAAGGAACATTTCATCGATTTCTTCGAAACCAGAGTTTTTAGGGAATTCAGAAAACAGGTGGATCTGGGCAGTGTCGATAGGGTCGGCGTGGCGGTTTCGGGAGGGAAGGACAGTATCGTCGCCTTAAGGATGATACATAAGATAATCGGAGAACGAAGGGATTGTGACGTGTTCGGTATCACTATAGACGAGGGGATCGAAGATTATCGTCTGAGCAGCGTCGATATAGCTGTTGAGGAGTATGAAAGACTTGGTATAGATTATGAGATCCGTTCATTTGATGAGTCCTTCGGGGAACCTCTTGATGAGATGGTGGAGAAAGATGATACCAAAAAACCCTGTTCCGTGTGCGGCGTTCTGAGGAGATGGTTGATGAACAAGATGGCAAAAGACGCTGGAGCCGATGTTTTAGCCACTGGTTTAAATCTAGACGATACTTCACAATCTTTACTTATGAACTTTTGTCGAGGAGATATGGAGAAGATGGCTCGGATGGGACCGCATGAGAACGTTAAAGAGGGATTGGTTCCCAGGATAGCTCCGCTCAGACGTACTCCAGAGAATGAAGCCTACCTATATGCTCTTGTTAATGACATGGATATCCATCAAAAGGAATGTCCGTACGCTGTCTTCGCATTGAGAGGTCTTTATCGAGATATACTGGGAGAGCTCGAAGACAACACACCAGGGACGAAATTTGCTATATTGAGTTCCTACGAAAAGATCAAAGATGAGCTGTTAGAAAAGTACGGTGGCGGAGAGTTAAAAAACTGTAGCGAATGTGGTGAACCCACCATCGAAGGAAGATGTAAAGCCTGTGAGATGTTGGATGAGCTTGAAATTTTAGGTTAAATTTAAACCGATGTAAGGTTTTCTTATGATTTCAGAACCGTTAAATACTCATTTAACATTGTATATTTTAGGAACATGATCTGGTGGATACTGACAGCGGTGATGTTGATAACTCTCAATGTTATAACTTTATTTGTTTTCAACCGTTATCAGGAGAAGACCAGTTCTTATGCACCTGATGTATTCTGGGTGATGATGCTCATATCTGGTATCTTCATCACTTTCGCTATCTACCACTTTGAAAATATTAGTCAGAATGGTTTTTTTATTTTATCAGGTTTCCATACTGGTTTCATACTCTCTATCAGATTGATCATAGGTAAAGAAACCGAAAGAGAGGTAGTAGGCGATATGACTGAGGATGAAAAGATCGAATGGAGAGAATCGTCTTTTGATTACAGGGATACAAAGAGGGATTGATGATGGAGTTAAATAATGTATATTCTAGGTGGATAATATGGCAAAGCTTTCTTTGACTTAGCATTCTATCGAGGTAACAAGATCAAAGGTATAGAAGCGATCTTTGAAGATGGAAAATTGATCGAAGCTACTGCGGAGGAGAATGAGGAACTATCCCATGAAGTTATTGAGAACTCACAAGGTGATAAGGAAGTCATCGGAGAATTCGGTATCGGGATCAATCCAGAAGTGAAAAAAGCTATTGGTTACACCATCACCGACGAAAAGATAATAGGCAGTATACATATCGCAATCGGTGAGAACCGGATGTTTGGGGGAGAGAACGAATCTTCCTTGCATTGGGATCTGGTGATGCTCGATCCAAGTTTTGAAGTAGATGGAACGGGCGTGATGGAAAACGGGGAACATTTTGTTTAGGAAAAATTTTTATCCACCCTCTTCCTATCATGTATCGAGGATGATATTATTACTGGTAAGAGGAAGGAAAATTATAGTAAAGGCGACCAGGTCCATTTTTTGATAACTGAAGATTTCGTAAAGACATACAATGAATTTACCGAATACTGTGATAAAAACTCGATAAATGCTTCTAGTGCGATCAGGAAGGCTATCAGGGACTGGTTAAAGGAAAAGAAGGGTGAAGGCGACCGTCTTAAAAAATCGAAGAAGTCTTCTTATTGGAAAAGAGGCGGCTCAGGGTAGTAACGGTAGTAACACTAACACATCTCAAGATTCAGAGAGATAAGTCAATAGTTTATCTATAGCGTTTCCTCTGTGGCTTATATTATTCTTTTCTTTTGTCCTCATCTCTGCGAAGGTTTGATCTCTCCCCTCGGGTCGAAATATAGGGTCATAGCCGAATCCTTTAGTTCCTTTCTTTTTCTTTGTGATATAACCTCGGGATTCACCGGTGAAGAGCTCCGTTTCCTCGCCGATAAAACCGATAACACATTCGAATCTAGCTTTACGGAAGTTGGAGTTCTCTAAAAGTGAAAGGATTCCATCACATCCTAGAGTTCTCATGACATAGGATGAATAAACTCCTGGAAATCCATTGAGCCGTTCCACAAATAAACCACTATCGTCGATGATGAGGGGTGAATACTCTTTCAAATCTTCCAACGCATATTCTACTACTTCCTCCAAATAGTCAGCCTGTATTTCTGGATAATCGATATTGAGCATCTCCACTTCGTAGAATCTACTCAATTTATCTTTATACTCATTATACTTGCCTTTGTTAGATGTTATAACATTCAAATTTTTCATTGATATCTACCCCTTGATTCTATCTTTTTTACCCTTTCGATGGTTTCTTCAGCACCATCGAATATATCTTTGTAACCCTTGAGGATCTGGTCGTAGAGTTCTAGGGGATCTTCATGGACGCTTATCAAGGCTTCTCTCATCAGGTGTAGGTCGACTCCCATGTCTTCGATTGAAGATTCCCGTTCGCCTAAACTGAAATCTATGAAACAAAGATTTCCACTTTCGGGTGAGAAAAGTATGTTCGAAGTGGTAAGGTCTCCGTGCGAGATGCCCGCTTTATGCAGCCTTCCGATATGTTCTCCGATGGTTCTGACATCAACATCGGCCTCACCTTTTATAGCGTCCATAACTCTCGGTCCATTGAAATACTGGATGATCATGGTTTTATCTTCAGGTCTCAAGTCATAGATAATAGGAACCGGGACTCCAACACTCCTAGCCATGGTCATCAATTTAGCTTCCTTCTTGATCCTGGTTTTTCGGATCATATCGTCCAATCTAGGGTGACGGTAACCTTTTTTGACCCTTTTCTTGACCACTGCATCTCTACCGAACCATCTTACCCTCCATATCTCAGCTTCAGCTCCCCTACTCAGCAGTTCTTTCACATCTATATCGATTATGGGAGAATCTAGTTCTAGTGTCGGGCTGTCATTCATACCTAATGACAATGCTTTTTCAGATATAGAAGTTTTCCTATCCGACCCAAGGTTTAAATCTGTGTATACAATTTTCTGGGTAGGTGTATCGATGGAAGAACAAGATCGAAAGAGAAAGAATGACCAGATACGTGAAACCAAGATAACTCCGGATTATTTAGAAAATCCTACGGGTTCCGTTTTGATAGAGACCGGAAAGACCAAGGTGATCTGTACGGCCATGGTGGATGAAAGTTTACCCCCATGGATCAAAAATGACGATGAGATGGAACAAGGATGGTTGACTGGACGATACGGTATGCTCCCTGGCAGCGGTGAAAGTAGGATACGGCGTGAAAGGAGAGGGGCTAAAGGTAGAACCAAGGAGATCCAGAGGTTGATAGGTAGGAGTTTAAGAACATGTTTGGACCTTAAAAAATTAGGTCCGAGAACTATATGGCTCGACTGTGATGTCATCCAGGCCGATGGGGGGACCAGGACTGCATCGATAACAGGCAGCTGGGTAGCCCTCCGTTTAGCGATAGATAAATTAATCGAAGAGGGATCTCTGGAAGAGGACCCTATCATCAGGCAGATAGCAGCAACAAGTGTGGGTTTGGTGGATGATGAGGTTTTATTGGACCTTGCTTACAAGGAGGATTTTTCCGCTCAGGTAGATATGAACGTAGTTATGGACGTTGACGAAAACTATGTGGAAATTCAAGCTACCGGTGAAGAATCTGTGTTTACAAGAGAACAGCATAATAAGTTGCTCGACTACGCTGGAAAAGGGATCAAGGAATTGATCAAGATACAGAAAGAAGCGATCAATTGATATGCATGGATTAGTTGATATGCATGGATTAGTTGATATGCATGGAAAAGATGATAAATCGATTTGAAGGGATATATCCCGCAGCTATAACGCCGTTCGATGAGTATGAAAATCTAGATGAATCGAAACTTATCGATTTCCTCGATTTCCTTATCGATGGAGGAGTGCACGGGATATACTTACTCGGAACTAACGGTGAAGCACCACTGCTGGATATGGATGAGAAAAAGAGGGTTATAGAATTAGCAGTGGAACATATTGATGGTGAAATCCCGGTCGTAGCTGGAACGATGTGCAACAGCACCAAGAAGACCATAGAACTTTCAAGATATGCTGAAAAGAAAGGTGCAGATGCTGTGCATATTATCATCCCATATTATTTCCCCTCCACGCGAACTTCACTCGTTAAACATTTCAAAGATATATCCAAAGAAATCAGTTTACCCGTATTCATTTATTCCATACCCCAGAGGACCGGAAACGATTTAGAACTGGGGACTTTAAAAGAACTATCAAAAGTCGATAACGTAGTGGCTGTAAAGGATAGTTCGGGAGACCTAGATTTCTTCTATTCCTGTATCGAGGAGTTCGAGGATCTCCATTTTTTCGGAGGTAATGATTCATTGATATTTTCGTATCTCACGCTGGGTGGAAGTGGTGCTGTAACCGCAGCTGGTAACGTTTATCCAGAACTGGTTTCCTCGATTTACGACCATTTTGTAAATGGCGATTTTAAAAAGGCTAAAGAAGCACAGGATAAGGTTCTTAGGATCAGTAATGTTATGAAAAAGGGCCCTTATCTCTCTGGAGTCAAAGCCGCATTGAAAGTAAGAGGTTTGGATTTTGGAGAGGTCAGAAGGCCTTTGGTACCATTTTCTTCGGAAGAAATGGAATTGTTGAAAGAAGAGCTGAAAGTTTTGGAATTATTATGAGGTGATGGATATCGGTAAAAATGAACATCTTAAAAGAAAAGTAGCCCTAATAACAGGTGGGAGTTCTGGGATAGGCAAGGCAATCGCAAAGCGCTTCGCTGGGGAAGGCTGTAACCTTGTTTTATCGGCTAGGAACGAAAAGAGGTTAGATAGTGTTAAAAAAAGCATCCAAGATGATTTTACAGATGTTAAAATATCCTCGATACCAACGGATATTAAAAAGGAAGAGCAAGTAAAAGAGATGGTTGAAAGATGTATAAACGAGATGGGCCGATTGGACATCTTGGTCAACAATGCGGGGATCATAAGATACGGTGAACTCGAGAACTTCTCCAGCAAGGATTTCCAGGACGTTATGGAGACGAATGTATATGGTACGTTTTATGTAACGAAAGCGGCTTTACCACATCTAAAAGGATCCCAAGGAAATCTTATATTCATCGGGAGTTTCGATGCAAATCATCCCAGGTCATTCAATCCGATATACTGTTCAAGTAAATGGTGGACAAAAGGTTTCGCTCACAGTGTCGAATCTATCGTTGGAAAAGATGGAGTTGCGGTCACATTGATCAACCCGTCTGAAGTGAGAACTGATATTCCAGATGAGGACGGAGAGGCGTATAAAGAGAAATTTGATGAAGGTGAGGTCACAGAACCTGAAGAGATCGCTGAAGCCGTGGTCTTCGCTGCAAAACAGAGTAAAACGACTACTTTAAGCCAGATCGATATATACCGAAGAGATAAGTTATCGGATTTCTTTTAGTTCATAACTTAAATCTCATAACTTAAATCTCATAACTTAAATCTCATAACTTAAATCTCATAACTTAAATCTCATAACTTAACCTTGATATACTTGCCTTCATCCTTGATATAATTGAAAAGAGAATCGTATACAGGATGTTCAGATAGGGTCGTAGAGTCACCGATGATTATCAATTTTCTCCTAGCCCTAGTGATACTCACGTTCAATCTTCTCAGGTCTCGAAGAAAACCTATATTATTGGACTTATTGCTCCTGGTCAGCGATAAGATGATCACTTCTTTTTCCCTACCCTGAAAGCCGTCAACGGTATCCACTTCTAGGTCCTGAATGTCTATTTTAGAATCTATATGATCTTTTTGATCGTCATAGGGGGTGATCACTCCGATATCCAATCCTGATACACCACTTTCCAAGAGTTCTTCAACGATTTTACTGACCAATACAGACTCACCTGGATTCTCCTTGGAAGTGGATCCCTCTCTAGACCTTTCTAAAATGTTACCTAGGGTGTCCAAGAAAACCATAGGTTCTTTTGGATCAAGCACATCGGAAAATTTCCCCATGGGTACACTTTCTAAAATCTCGTCCAAGGTATGGTTTCTAACCGATCCGTGAGCTTCAACTTTTCCTTCGTAGAATGTCTCATCAGGGAACTGCATTATCGTCTCGTTCATCCTGTACTGGATCTGTAGGAGCGTTTTAACTGGTGTACCGTACATCGCTATGACTCGTTCGAACATCGTATCAGCAAGGCCATCCCTTTTTGCTTTTTGATTCTTGATAGTTGGAGGTAACTGTTTGTGATCACCTGCCATGACCACCTTCTCCGCTTTTACTATAGGGATCAGGCAGGATGGCTCGGTTGCTTGAGTAGCTTCATCGATAACACATAGATCAAATTCTCTATTTCCAAGTATCTCACTTCCTGAAGATGAATTCGTACTACATACGACATCAGAACGCTGGATCACTTCATTTACAGCTTTATCTTCAAGATGGTCCACCTTCTTGAACAGTTCATCGACCTTCTCCTGGAGTTCTAAGGATTTAGCCATCTCTTTGATCTTATCCGGTGGTACTCCCCGAGAGCCTTTACCTTTCTCAGCTAAAGACTTTATAGCCTTGTTACTCAACCCCCTTCTCCATCGACCGCTTGGATAGGTATATTTCTCCTGCTCCTCTTCAAATTCTAGAGCTTGCTCCCTCAATTCATCAGCCTTTTGAAAAGTGTCGTTATCTTCCAATAGATAATCTAATGTGTGTTCTCTTAAAAGTGGTGTGACCCTTGCTGGGTGTCCGACCCTCACCACCCTTCGGCCCTTGTTGACAAGGTGTTCCACTAGATTATCAACAGCGGTGTTGGAATCAGCAGAAGCTATGATGCTCTGATCCATCTCAATAGCTTGTTCTATTACTTCTACACAGGTGATGGTCTTCCCAGTTCCGGGGGGACCGTGGATGAGATGGATATCATCAGATCTTAATGCATCATGCACCGCTTCTATCTGACTATCGTTCAATTCTCGATTGATAAGATACACATCGTCGATATCATCATGTTCATGTTCTAAACCTTCACTCGATAAAAGTTTCTTCACTAACTTCCTCTTTTTACCTTTTAGATCGGGAACGGAATTTACCGCATCGAGCATACGCTGGTATGTAATGTCGTTCACATACAGATCGACTCGAACTTTATCGAATATCCAGCCAGGCGGTTTCTCATCGAAAGCGGCTGTCAGAGAGTATCCGGTTTTCTCGATCACCGTTCCCGATGGATTATCATCAGATAAGGGGTGGTTTTTACTAGCCCTGATAAGATCACCCACACTTATCTCGGTTTCTGGCATACCATCTCTTCTGACGAACTTTACTAGGTGCTTATTTGCCAAACCGGTACCTTCATCTTTGGCTCTTGCATTCAATATCGCCCTTCCCTTTTTTTCTCGTTCCCACCCGCTCAATCTTTTCATCTCATCCTCGTGAAGTTCCATCTCTTCTTCTCTTTCCAGTTCTACAAGGCGGGTAAAATGATCTACATATTCCTCTTCGTTAAACTCAGTATATTTTACAGAATCGATATCACCCTGTTCTACCGTTTCACCCTGTCCTACCATTTAAAACCACCAAGAAAAAAATATTAAAAAAGTAAAGAAGGTTTATTCGAGTTTAAGAGCTTTCTATCCTAGGTGCCAAAAGATAGATCACATCTCCATGACCGTCTGCAAACTCGAAACGCATCTTGACGGGATAGTCACCGCCCAATTCCATACTGATCGAGGTATTGTTCCCCACACATTTTATCATGTTGGAGAAGTAATCAAGAGCGAATAAGGATCTAACTTTTTCCTTTGCTTCGAGTTCTTCAAGATCATCCTGTGAAAGAGAAAGTCTCACCATATCTTCATCTTCTTCGGATATGATCTCGAATCCATCAGGACCTGCGGTGATGGATATATGGTCGGATATATTTTGCGATGCTTTGATCCCTTTCAATAGATGTTTTCCCTGCAGAGTCAAATTTATTGGTAGATCCAGTTGTGGTACATTTGGATCGGTCATCCCTGCAGTATCTAGTAAAGGCATCTTCTGGGTGATATTGTCAACTTCCATTATCAGTCTGTTTTCATCTTCATTATGTGTGAGACTGACGATATCCCCAGATCCCGCAGATCGAAGGAATTGGTCAACCTTTGATAGGTTTATACCAAGTTCAGTTTCTTCAGCATCATAACTCTCGAAAGCATCTTTATTCAGTTTCAAGTCGACCATCGCCACATGGGCTGGGTCGACTGCCTTCAAAGAGATCCCTTCTTTATCCAAATTCAACTTAACTTCATCGACGATGGTTTCAACTATTTCCACCAAGTCCTTTAATATCTCTGATTTGATTTCAGCGTTTAACATAGTAGTCCCCTTAGGGAAAATAGTATTTCATCTCGGCATATAAGGATTATGGTTGTCGGAGATAGTTCAATACTCATCACATACTGAATTTTTTGTGATAATTGTAAAAAAGGTTTATTAGTAATATTCCCCATATTTATAATGTTATGGATTTGGATACGGACTTGGACCTAAGGTGGGGTGACCTCCATGCCCCCTCAAAAGCCTTCTCTGAATACGGCAGTATCAATAAGGTAGTCCAAGACCTGAACACTGCACATCTCAGACAGTACCAAAGGACTCAAGCACTGAAAAATGGGGTGTGTATAGAAAGAGGGATCAAAAATAAGTATGGTAAAAAGACAAGTATACTCGATAAGATCAAAAGGTATCTTAATCCACATATCGACAAGGCCTTTGGATGTCTCCAAAGGAAGATAGCACCTCCCTCTGGAATGGTCGTAGAAGATGTCACCCAATCTTATGTTTTAAACACTACTAAAAAAGATTTTGAATATCTAGACGAGACCATAAAGAATTATTATAGTAAGGAACCCGATGCGGCATACGCCGTGTGTTATTCCTTCAAACGAAGTCCAGTCGAGGATATAAAGACCTCTTATGAGATACTAGATCAAAGTTATATCAAAGAGTGTGTTAAAGACCTCACCAAGAAAGATATCGGCTCCGGTGTGACACACATGATGTTGACCTCTGATGGTGAAAGTAGCAGTTCTAAATCGCTCGAGGAAGCACATGCTGCTTCTGCATTCGCATGCAGTAACATCTCGGGAGATACCTTTTGGTTGACTGGACCTGCGTCCTATAAGATGATGCTTAAAGACCTGGTCTGGAACAGGGATATCGATAAAGGACAGTTGTATAAAATGCTAAAATTGATCGGATCTATGGATTTTAAACTTGACTACTGGGATAAAGCATATCTGAAGGGTCATTATCAGGCTGAAAAAGTGTTAAAAAACTTGGGAAAATTCTGTTATGAAAATCATGCCCATCCCGATAAAGTAGAATTTCTCATAGACCTGACCAAACTTTTCCCTGAGAAGGCTCATAAGATAGCTGAAGATATTTACGACGAACTCTCTAGTAGGGGGGGTCTTAGTTATTTTTCGTTCGAGGAACAGGCCGAAACTATAGTTATGAATCACACGTCATGATCGATATCGGTCGGTGGGGTAAAGGATTAAAAGGGTGTTTCTCAGTAATGTAATGTATGGTTAGCTCAGACGATAGATCTCGTATCAGATCTGGAGGTCACGGAGTATCTATATATGGTGTGATAATCTTATCGATTTTTATCTTACTGGGCCTGACGATAACCCCCGCTTTTAATTCTGTTGAAACCTCTGGTCAGGAACAGTCATATACGGAAAAAGATGAATATATGTATTCTGAAAAGGAAGTATACGAGCTGGGCGAGCCTATCACTATCGTGTTAGAGAATAACGGTGAATTCAATTATATCCCATTATCTGCCTGTTTAGAAGTGAAAGATATTGATACAGGTGAAATAGTATACACAAAGTCCTGTAACCAACAGCCGGCTGTTCCTGATCCCGATCTAAATGAAACCCTAGAATTGAACCAATCGGATCAAATCCCTGAGCAGGAAGGTGAATATCGGGCTTATTTACCAGATAAAGAAGGATATGAGGCACATTTTACTATAGGGACCCCATCCCAGGAAGATTGTGAAGAGTATCAAGAGCTTTTGTGGGCGAAATTTATAGTAGGCGGATGTATCCTGATAGTGATATTGGCCGGCACCGTCTTAATGATAAAGACTTCCTCTCGAAGTAAAATCAAGCCAGACTCCTGATATACGCTAAAAGGTTTTTCAGATGTATCTCATCATTCGATCCTTCTATAATATTATAATCTACCTCAGCCATCTTCAATACGATCTTTCTCCTGGTTTCATCATCCATCGGTAATTTGAAAAGTTCTTCGTGCAGCTTTTCCAACAGGTCCTTGCCTGAGAACCCCTCTTCGATCATCAGTTCATACAGTTTCTCTCTTACGGTGAGGAAGTCTTTCTTGAATGAGTCCTTGATTAATCGTTTTACTTCCTCCGCTCCCGTCTTCTGGCTGTATTCGAGTAGGTCCTCTTCTTTGATCAACTCTGATGGTGCAGCGGATACCTGAAGTAGGTTCGTGACCTTTCTCAAGTTCCCCTTACCATAGTTTATCAGGAATTTTATCGCGTTTTCTTCGATATCTATATCCTCTTTGTCGACTATCTTATCGATCCAATCCTTTACCTCTCTTTTATTCAAAGGCCTGAAATAGAGCTGTACACATCTAGACCTTATCGGATCGATTATCTTGGAGGAGTTGCTACACGAAAGGACGAACCTAGTATTCTCCGAATATTGTTCCAATATCCTTCTAAGGGCCGCCTGGGCTTCGTCTGAGAAGGATTCAGCCTCATCTATGAAAATTATCTTGAAATTCTGTTCGGTCAGTGAAGTGGTCATAGCAGCATTTTTCACTTCTTCCCTTACCGCTTTGATCCCCCTCCTATCGCTGGCGTTCAATTCCAGAAAATTTCCTTTCCAATCATCCCCGTATATCTCTTTTGTGAGTGCAATAGTAGATGAGGTTTTACCGACTCCTGAGGGACCTACTAGTATGAGATGGGGTAGGTTCCCCTTTTCTTTATATTTTCTTAACTTCTCGATGGTATTTTGCTGACCTATGATATGTTCTAATGAATCGGGTCTATACTTCTCCGTCCAAAGTTCTTCCATGGTTTTAAAAAAGTGTCTGATTAATTATACTTTACGACGTTAGACTTCATCGATGAGGATGACTGTGATATCGTTGATGTTCGTATCGCTCTCCATCTCGATAGAGTCCCCTAATTCTTCGAAGAATCTTTGGGACTCATGTTTCCTTAATAGTTCCTTTGCTTGCAGACCACAACGCCTTATCGATCTCGTATCAGCGATGGCTCCAGCCTTACCTCTCCCATCTGTACCGTCGGAATCTACACTCGCTATCACGATATTTTCCCTGTCCGAGATCTCTATTGCAGCACTTAGAACAAATTCTCTGTTAGGGCCCCCTTCAGGAGCACGGTCTAAATCACTGATATCCACGGTTGTTTCACCCCCTATGACAAGGGCCGCTGGTGGTTCAAAAGGTGTAGAGTGATCTTGTATATCTTTTGCTATACCTACGAACGGTTTTGCCACCTCTTTAGCTTCTCCAGTGTTTTGCGAGGTCAATATCGTCGTATTAAAATCATTTTGTTCTGCGATACTCTTCATTTCTCGTAAAGCTAACATGTTATTTCCTACCAAAAAATTATCGGCGTTTACCTCGGTTGGGGTATCTTTGATTTTTCTATCTACCCCATCTATTATGTGTTTTCGAATCCCATTAGAAACCTTTTTCCAGATCCCATATTCTTTGAGGATATCCTGTGCGTCTTTGAACGTTGAGTTATCATGATAGGTCGGTCCCGAGGCGATCACACTGAGGTCGTCGCCTACTACGTCTGATAATATCAGGGATACTAATTTTCCGTGTTCTCTGCACAATCCAGCGAAATGACCGCCTTTTACTCGTGAGAGATGCTTTCTAACAGTGTTGATCTCGTGTATGTCAGCACCGGAGTCGATCAAAAGTCGATTCAATCCTTCGAGTTCTTCAATTGTTACTTCGTCAACGGGATATGTGAAAAGAGATGAACCCCCTCCAGATATCAAAAAGATGAAAAGGGCATCATCTTTTTCTTCTACCTTCGAAATCATCTCACGACTGGCTTTCAAACTATCTGTATCTGGATATGGATGAGCTGCTTCCCTTATCTCTATCGGATTTTTTAAACCCTCGTATCCAGCCCCTTTTTTTGTAATCACAAGACCATCGTCTGGATTCATTTTTTCACAGCCGGATACCATGGGTACAGATGCTTTACCGATCCCCAGCACAACGATCTCTTCGAACTCACTTTTCTGAAAGTATGTATCTCCTATCTTTATCTGATCCTCTTCAACATCTATGTTCTCTTGTACTAGTTTCTCCGGATCTGATGCATCGACAGCGGTTTTTATCATCTGTAGTGCTGTACTTCTCATCTCTTCAAGATCCATCAAATACTCACCTATTATCTGTCAACCGATTAGTGTTTTGAAACTATAAATAATTACAGTACGGTGAAGATAAGAGCTAGATTTTACCGGAAAATCAACTTACACTTCCCAAAATTGTTAATACAACCTATTGGATTTGTATCAACAAGCGATAAAAAGGTCGATACCATGGATGATGAGAATACTGTATTTATAGGAAGTAAGGAAACGATGAGTTACGTGATGGCAACGATGGAACAGTTCAATAAGGGAAGCGACGAAGTCGTGATCAAAGCCAGAGGACGAGCGATCAGCAAAGCTGTAGATGTGGCTGAGATCACAAAGAACCGCTTTTTACAGGACACAGATATCACGGACATCATCACAGATACGGAAGAATTGGACAACAAAGAAGGATCTGGTAGTACGAACGTTTCCTCTATAGAGATCACGATGAAGAAAACGGCATAGGGGAAATAATATCGAGAAAAGGAGCTAACTGCTGACTAGTTCCCTTGACCGATATACGGGATATATTAGTTTCTGATATATCTTTTCAAAATCATTTTCTTTTTTTCTATTATCTACTAGCCATTATCTATTTGATCAGTCAATCTCCTATCCCAGTGTACTATCTCGGTGTAGTTGGATGGCAGTTTATACTTGATTATCTTTCGTCATTCTTCGCTTTCACAACAGATACCGTAGCTTTTGTATGTTTGATCACCCTATCTGTGGTACTACCTAGAAACAGAGAAGATATACCTGACCTTCCATGAGACGATATATAGATGATATCATCTTTTTTAGCTAGTCTACAGATCTCCTTATATGGAGTACCTTCTACAATTTTTGTTTTCAACTTTACCCCAATCTCATCGGCATCTTTCTCAATCTCTTTGAGAACCTTTTCTCCTTGTTTTTTCAACCCTTTTCTGATAGCTTCGTGGGCTCCGACATCGATGTCACCCATATCATAACCTATATAACTATGAGAATAACTGGTTGGCGATAGAACATAGATTGCAACAGCAGGTATATCGAATTTTTTAGCGGCTTTCAGCCCCTCCTCTATACCGACATGAGCCAGTTCTGAGCCGTCGGTTGGTAAGATCATTTTCCCATACATATTTAAATTATGGACTTTAATTAATGTAAACCTTTCGGTTTTCAAATGTGAGGTAGGTTCCCTAAATATTTGATACCCATTCCAAATGATTTATTAATCAGATATCCATAAATCACTATCATGGAGAAACTCAAAGGTTTAGATCTAGAAGGCAAATTGGTACTGGATGCTGGGACCGGCGCGGGCAACATGACAAAGTTCTTAGAGAATTGGGGTGCCGAAGTGGTCTCTATAGACCTAGATTCCGAATGGCAGTCGAAGTGCAGGGGTGAAGTCCAGGAAACTCAGTTCATAACCGGGGACTTATCTGAAATGAAGTTTTTAAAGGATGATTGTTTCGATTACGTCGTCTGCAATTTTGTTATAAGCGCACTTTCCGAAACCAAGAATCTGCTTTTAACATCCGTTTTCAGAGAGTTTTACCGGGTTTTGAAGAGCAAAGGGATGTTGGTCATAATAGATTATCATCCATTCAGACCTGAAGATACCCCGTCGTCCCTTCATGATGTCCAAACCCAATTATGGCGGCTGGAAAACGCTGTCTCCGAGTTACTTGGGAAAGGCCATTTAGAAGAGTACCCTCCCGAAGTGATCTCGAAAGAATTGAAATCTATTGGTTTCGTAGATACGGATGTATCCATACTCATGGAAAAAGTACCATGGCCTGTAGATCTACTGAAAGAACATGAGAGTATGATCGTAGAGGATATCGAAAAGTTGGAGGATCAGAGTTTGAAAGAGGCCTTCAAGAAGAAGCTCAAGGAGTTGATGGATAGGGCAGAATCGGAAAAGGTCGAATCCGGTTCCATATACGAGCTCAGGGCTGAAGTTTAGACAGAACTTTTCGCCTTACTTCCTGAGTTCACCGAACGTTGTGACCCTTTCGGCAAAAGCGTTGTGCTTATGAATAGATTCTTCGCTCTCACTTTTCACATCGACATGAGTAAAATCTGGTAGATGATCGTACGTTTCCAGTAATTTTGATAATATATCTCTAACAACATCTTCTACGAACTTTGGGTTTTCATGGGCCTGCATAACCACAGCTGCCTCGTCGTCTCTTTTCAATATCTCGTGAGTAGGTGAAGAAAGTGAATCTTCGATGATATGGATAAGATCATTTACTTCTACATATTCATCGTCTGGAACTTCGATGACCACGGTACTCTTGTTCCTTTGATTATGAGTTATGAAGGGGATCTTCCCGATGGAATCTTCAAGCTCTGGATACTTTTGTATGTAAGCCTCCTTAACGGTTTCCATGGCACATGGACATGCATTCAAACCCACTACGGAGACGCCGATAAATTTTTTCAGTTCTCCATCCCTCTCGGCTTCTGCTTTAGCCATGATCTTATAATTCTCCAAACTTGAACGTCCTTTAGGCGACTGCTTTTCAAGAAAATAATCTGCGCTTATCTCCACTTCGGAGTATGTTGCGTAATCATGTCTATCAAGGAGTATCTCGCACATCTGGGCGGTTAAATTTTCCAACCCATCTACTGGTTCTCTCACGCTTTTATCAACCACTTCACCTGTCACCTCGACATTACGAGACATGTGAGAACCTTTCTGTTGTGAAGGGAGATCGACGTAAACATCGATCTCAGCGTTGAGAGTGACATCGCCCCAGGGTCTTCGAACGACTATCGGTTTCTTTACACCTGTTACGCCGACTCGAGTTATCTTGAACCGCTTTTCAGCCATCATGTTCTGAACATCATTAGAAGAACACATATTTTCACCAAATTCGAGGGTGATATTAAACGCTTCGGTAACGCTCTATTTTTTTCCTATACTCATTTAATAATATTAATACTTGATATGATCTCCCCTCTTCCTTACAATCTACAGCTTTTTTGAGGAAAGATCTGAGTTGTATAATATTTTCTCCGGAGATATCACTTTTTTTGATCCCTTTCCATTCCTTACTCATGTCCTCTTCTAAAGAATTTATAAGCGGCTTAAATATCTCATCGAGAGCGTTTTTCAGGAATCTCTTTGCTTCCTCAAGATCGCCAACTTTTAATTCATCTCTTGCCTGCCGGATCATCTTGTAGCTCCCTAGGGTGTCTAAATCCATCTCTTCAGCCCAGAAAACCAGGTTATACAATAACGTCATTTTTTTCTTTATATCTGCTTCAGCTTTGCTGTTAACACCTTCCCCGGGAAGATCCTCTCCACATATGGGACACTTAGCCAGATCTACTATCAATTCTGACCCACATTCTTGGCATACAGTCTTTGACCCTTTTGATTCTTCCCTTAGATAAGACATCTTTTTAAGCACAGTCAGCTCAATAAATATAGTTTATCGAAGAATATCACAGATTGAAGATCTCAAATTCGGTTTTTAATCTAGTGAAATTGTCTTTTCCGATAGCTCCCGGATCAGCAGCTAAAAGGAATATACCCCCTTCTACTGAGTTCATGTCCCGTATCTTCTGTAAAGTGTTTAATATTTCATTGAATTCAAGATATGACATCAGAAACTCTATCCCGTGGAGTATGAAAATACCCTGTTTCACTTTCAAAAAGGCAGAGGATATCTTGACCATGCCAAGATTGAAATTTGAGGGTTTGATCGTTTTCACATTCTCGGTACCGTCCACGGTACTGAGCCAAAATATCGGGAAATCAAAGTTAGGGAATCTATCTTCTATCTTCGATGGGAACGTTCTAGTAAAACACAAACCTGGCATCCCTTCTTCTAAAGCATTGATAAAAGTGTCGAAAGTTCTTTTGCCATCCTTGGCATCATCGGCTATGAGATAAGATCCACCCCTTTCTAGATTCTCCAATTCGATACCTTCTTTTCTTTCCTGCTCCTTAAACAGATCGTCTTCGATCCTTTTTTCTGATCTAGTGATGTTATAATAACCGTCTCTGATCTTGGCCATATGATATTCGCCCATGAGTCCAGATATGACTCCGGCTGAGTATCCTGCTAAGAAGTAATCATCATCGATATTGGAATCATACGGTCTTATCTCGATTGTATCGTTGATCTCTACGTCTAGTTTTGTTATACCCGAGTGGATCGCAGTCAAAACAGTCTTCGTCTTCAATTCATCGATATCACTTTTTTCCCCACTCAATTTTACAGTTTCTCTACCCCATTCGAACCCGAGATGGTATATCGCAAAATTTGCTTCTTCTTTGCTCCCCATCTGCTCGATTGTCATCCTAAGGTACGGTATTATCTTTTTTGGCATAGATACAAGATCTGTCATTTTTTATCACTCTCTGATAATAATTTACCTAAACTACGGAACGCTTTTTCAACATTTTCTCCAGTTTTAGCACTAGTGAAGAAATATGAGAAATCGGTATCCAATTCTCTTTTTTTGTCCTCAGCCCATACCCATAGGTCATCTAGGGAAACTCTAGAGAAATTGGGTAATTCGCCGTATACCTCCTTGTAAAAATCGATGACTTCCTTATGCTCCTCTTCTATAAATGAGTCGAAATCATCGAAACCGTCATTCTCATAATCCTCGATGAGATCAAATTTGTTTCCTAAAACAACAAAAGGTATCTTACCGGTGACAGAGAAAACTTCGGAGATCCAGTTATCAAGACTCAAGAAAGTATCATAGCGGGTCAAGTCGTAAATTATGATAGCCCCATCTGCTCCTGAGTAATGAGAGGCATGGAGGTTTTTATTGATCTTCTGCCCGTAAAGGTCCCAAAGCATCATCTTTATACCAAGATCTGGTAATTTCTTTTTCTTCACGTTGACTCCTATCGTGGCGATATATCTGTCATGGAATTCTTGTTCTACATATCTTCTTACAAGGGATGTTTTACCAACGGCTCCATCTCCTAAAAGTAAAACCTTCTTTGATCTTTGAGCCATATTTCAACAACTTAGAAATCATATAAAAATGTATGTTTCATTCACTAAAAGATAAACCCTTACTAAAAGATAAACCCTTTCTTAAAGCATGAGCAAGTTTTAATTAATCCTTAATGTGTATATTAAAATGATGAATGATCGTTTAGTAAAAAGGAAGGTAAATCTTCTAGGTGCTCCCGGTGTCGGTAAGACTTCACTCATCATCAGGTATGTAAAGAATCTTTTTGGGGATGAGTATCTAAAAACCATAGGTACAAATATCTATACTAAAACAGTACCTTTCGAAGAGGGGAAAATAAAATTGATCATTCAAGATATCATGGGTGAAGTAGATTTCAAGTCTGTACAAGAAGGAGCGTTCAAGGGATCGACTGGGGCCCTAGCTGTAGCCGATATAACCAGGCGAGAAAGTCTTAATAAATTGCTGAATGACTGGATACCAAGATATAAACAGATATCTGATGAAGAAAATCCAATAATATTGGCGGTAAATAAATTTGATTTAGATGAAAAAAATATCAAAGCGGAGCATCTAGAGGATGTGTACTCGATATTCGATCATATAGTTTTCACATCTGCGAAGACTGGAAGGAATGTAGAATATACCTTCAAAGAACTGGCCTCTAGTGTAGCATATAACATCCAGTTATCCGTAAAGGATATGGAGGATATAATATTGGTTAAGGAATTGAGTACGTCTACGTCTAAAGAATTCCTAGATGCACTGCTATCTATATGTTCGAATATTGGGGATATGCCATATGATATCCGCGAAGGTTTATTGGAAGAAAGCGGGATCAATAAGTTCGATCTAGAAGAAGATATTTTCAGTATCGATGAGGAAAACGTGTTAAGGTTTGCCAATATACTGACATATTGGTACGATGAAGAAGAAGATGAACGGGCCCAAAGACTGCTGAAAAAAGTTTTAAAGAAGTATAAAAAACGGAACAAAAAAATCTAAATCTTGATAACAAAGGGGAATCTATTTATAACGTTTGGTCCATTTTCTATTATAATGAAACTAAGGGGGAAATATATCGCGTTCCTGATCTCAGGAGTTTTATTGGTGGGTCTATCACTTAGTTCTGTCTATGTTTCTATTCCTATAGAGACTCAGAACGATGAGACCGAAAGTCTATCCGAAGGACCATGGCCCTCTTTCGGAAGGGACAAGGGTAATACACGACTGAGCCCTCATAATACTAGTCATATAGACGGCACGGTTAACTGGACTCATAATGGCGGACCAGCCTTACGATCGTCTCCTGCTATAGGTTCTAATGGTGTTATGTATTTTGGTTCCATAGACAGGAATCTGTACGCACTAGATGTAGAGGATGGTGAAGAGTTGTGGAGTTTTCCTACAGATGATGTTATCATATCTTCCCCAGCGGTTTCTGAAGACGAGATCATCTATTTCGGGTCAGGGGATGAACATATTTATTCATTGAACTCCGATGGATCATTAAGATGGAGATATGAGACAGATGGTGCGATATTTTCCTCGCCTACTGTAGATGAAGACGGTAACGTGTATGTTGGATCTTATGATCATAATCTTTATTCTATCGATAAGGATGGGGAGTTGAATTGGAAATTCAGTTCAGATTCGTGGTTATGGTCCTCACCTTCGATCTCTGAGGAAGGTGTAGTTTACGTTGGTTCTGGGGATGGTAACCTTTATGCTATCGACAAAACGGATGGTACGGAACTGTGGAACTATACTACTGAAGGTTATATCTATTCGTCACCGGCCATCGGAGAGGATGGTATATATTTTGGTTCCTATGATGGTAACCTTTACGCATTAGACCGGGAAGGCGATTTAGAATGGAATTTTGATTGTGGTTCACGTATCCATTCTTCTCCCGCCATCGATAAGGATGACACGATTTACTTTGGTGCTAGGGATGGAAAAGTGTATGCTGTGGAAGAAGGATCGGAAAAATGGGCTTTTGAAACCGGTGAAAGAGTCAGATCATCTCCCGCAGTGAGCGCTGATGGTTATATCTATTTTGGATCATATGATGATAATCTATATGCGATTAATAATGATGGTGAAAAAGAATGGTCCTTTGAAACGGGTGGGGATATCCTATCTTCACCGGCTATAGGCGAAGATGGTATGATATTCGTAGGCTCTATGGGCGGTACGATGTATTCATTCGGAGGTTCTAAAGAGGACACGGACTTAGAGATAGATACATGGAGAGAAGTGGAGATGTCCGTTATGATTGCCGGACGAAAAGGTAACAGTATAACGGCAGTCCTTTTTGAAGACGGTGAAGAGGTCGAAAGTATCGGATTGGAAAGAGAGCCGGGTAAACCACAGGTTGAAACAGTAGAGGTGAAATACAGGATGTCAAAGAACTACAGCCTTGATCTATATTACGGGTCTGAAAAGAAAGGAGCTAATCCGGTATGGACTACATTCAGTTCCGAAGGGAAGTGTAAGATGTTCTTCAATATCTTCCACCATAAATCAGATGAACACGAGTTAACATATGATCTAAACGAAGAGATCGGCGATATGGTTTCAGAGATTAGAGAAGTACATTTTTCTGCCGTTGGAGATTTTGATGAGGATGAAGTCTTATCTTACGGATGGGACTTCGGGGACGGAAATACTGGAGAAGGTAGGAATACCTCTCATGAATATTCGTCGCATGGAGTTTTCAATATCACCTTAACCACCACTTTGGAAAATGGTGAGGTTAGGGTTGCAGAGGCTACCGTTGAGATCGGAGAAAACTCCTGTGGTGGATCACCAGGGCCAGTACCACCAGTCCACGAAAGAGTCCAGCCAGCTCGTAAGACATTCAACCGGAAGTTAAGAAGAGCAGGGAATGACCGTTTCTTTTTATCACGGCCAAAGTGATATGGTTATTAGATCGACAAAAGGAATAAGTAAGTTCTCCTACATAGTCCTCATTACACTTTGAAAGTAGGGGTTCACATATATGAATAGATACAATATTATATCGATATGCTTGATATGCCTCCTACTTTTTTCCGCAGTAGATGCCTTAGGGTTTCATCATCTTCAGGATCGGAAAGAAGACATAGAATTTGAAGAAGGATCTTTGGAACAGCAGAGTGGAAAAGAGGATATCGAATTTTCACCTGTTATCACGGATCCAAATCCTTCCGACGGCGAAGAAGGTTTGAATTCAACACCAACACTATCCGTATCGGTCAGTCATCCAGAAGAAAAAGAGATGAATGTTTCATTTTATAATAACGATACTGAAGTACTGATCGGTGATGTTGAAGGAGTTCTAAGTGGTGAAAGGGCTGAGGTAGTTTGGGAAAATCGGGCTCCAGATTCCGTTTATAGTTGGCATGTTGTTGCAGATGATGGTGAAAATGACACTCAAGAAGGTCCGTGGAATTTTATAACTCCTGTAATCGATTATGTAAATATCACCGATGAAGTGAACGGCACCGCCCTGGAGGATAAACGAGTTCCTCCTAATTACGAGGAATGGGGAAACCTTTCGACCTATAACGAAACCTATGGCTTCTTTGATAACCCCTTGGGGGAATGGGATGCCAGTGGAGATGCGGAATTATTAGAAGCTTTTGAAAATGAGTTCAATGGAGTAAATGTTGGAGGGTTAGAAGATGATGTTTGGTTTAACGTTACTACACTAGATGGTGAGCATAGTGACAGTGTAAAATATTCGGTTTTAACAGACCAGGTCGGTCATATCGAGATCACGGATTCACCTAATGGGGAACCGATCCAGAATGATACTGTTGGGGTCGGTCGCTGTTTAAGAGGATATTGTTCAGTATATAATGAATCGGGTGAGTATCTATATACCGTTGAGGGGAACTGGTCAGCGGAAGGGGCGGATTCCTCTTTACTTGAAGATAGCGTTAATGAATCGAATGTGATAGATGTGGGCCATGAAGGAGGTCCAGTCTGGTTCAATCTCAGTTACGAAGGGTTTAACGATTCTATAAGATTGGATGTTTCAGATCCTGAACCGGATGAAATCGATATCACCTACGAACCTGATGGTGAATCGATCGTAGGCGGTGTAGTACCTGTAGGATACAAGACATGGGGGAATGCATCTGCTTACAATGATACTGCTGGATATATCGGAACTGTTGAAGTGAACTGGAGCGTAGGATATGGGGAAGGTATGGATCCCACTACGGGGCCGTCCCCTGCTGAATCTAGTTGGATAGATGTCGGTACCTCTCCCGGTGAAGTCGTGTGGAATGCATCATATGAAAGAGATAACTTTTGGGTGAACGATACCGTGGAATTCACAGTAGAGCCTGGAGAAGCGGTGGAATTCAGGTTTGATACGATAGAAAATCAAGTGGCTGGTGAGGCATTCGAGATAACGATCACAGCCTATGACAGCGAGGGCAACGTAGATACTAATTACGTAGGCACAGCAAATCTTACCGATACAACGGGAACGATAGAATCGGTTGAGACAGGGGCATTTACAGATGGAAATTGGACGGGTGAAGCAAATATAACAGAAGCTCAGGATGAAGTAGTGATCAGTGCAGAAGACGATGATATGACCGGGGATAGTAATTCTTTTAACGTTGATCCATCAGAGGCAGATCATATCGAGATCACACCAAAAGGTTCAACTATCATAGCTGGACAGGCGGAGACCTACACAGCCGTATCATATGATGGGTTCGGCAACGAGATAGGAGATGTTACAGGGGAAACCAACTGGTCAGATAATGTTGATCCAGTAGAGGATTCATATTGGGTGGATAATGAAATAACTGTTAACAAAACGGGTACCTGGACGATAACAGGAGAATATGATGGAATAGGTAATACTACAACTTTGGACGTTGATCCTGCAGCCGCATTGTATTTTGAATTCGATACGATAGAAAATCAAGAGGCCGGTGTCCCATTCGAGATAACGATCACGGCCTATGATGGTCACGATAATCTAGCTGAGGATTACAGCGGGATAGCTGATCTCACAGATGATACTGGAACGATAGACCCGGTTGAAACGGATGTATTTACAGGAGGAACCTGGACAGGTGAAGTCACTATCATGGAGGCTCAGAACGTGATGGAAATTACTGCAGTTGATCAAGATGATCCCGGTATAACTGGTACTAGCAACGAATTCACAGTAGAGCCTCCTGAAATAGACCACATCGAGATCACTAAAGATGGTGGTGAATTCTCGGGCGATTCAGTACCGGTAAATCACACTGTAGAAATCGAACTCTCCGCATACAACGATACTTTGGGACATATCGGTTTTGTTGAGGGAGAATGGGAGATAGATGGGGGAGATGCTTTCCTGCTTAACGGTACTATTGGGGTGGAGAACGGGATAAATGTGGGAACTGTTCCAGGTGAAGTACTACTTACTGTTCAATATGACGATTACATAGATGAGGTTATTTTTACCGTAGAATCTCCAGAGGTAGATTATATCAGGATAATCGAAGATTCAGAGGATCCCGCATCGATAATAAGTAATCTGACCATCGATGTAGGAGAGGGATTAGAAGGTTACTCTGCAGGCTTTAACGAGACCATCGGATATGTAGGATTGGTCGAAACAAATTGGTTGGTAAATAATTATGACGGGGCCGAAGGAAGTACATCGCCTAGCCATGGTAACAGCAGTGTTTTTGATTCAGGTCCGTTCGGAGGTGAAGCAGAGTGGATCGCTGAATACGAAGGATACCTCATAGACACGGTAGAGTTACAGATCCTTCCTCCAGATATAGACCAGATATTGATCAGGAGTGAACCCGACGGGGGAGGGGACGTTTTAGAGGATATAGATTTAGAACAAGATGAAGAGGTTTCTTTATTCCCGGCGGGTTACAATGACACCTTTGGGTATCAAGAGGATTTAGAAGTCGGATGGTCTTTAGATGATGATCAGGTAGGGGAACTTACGGGAACTCAAGGAGATATGACGACATTCGTTCCCAGTCAACCAGGAACCGTGAATATAACCGCTTTGTACGAAAGTGTAGAAACTACAATCGAGGTGAGGGTCTTTGATGAACATATCCCTGAGATCGCTGGAGATATACCAGATCTTAAACTTGAAAGGAATTTTGGTATTTATGAGATAAATCTAACTGAATATGCCCATGATGAGTACGATGACGTCTCGGAATTGGAATGGTATATCACCGGTAAAAGAAGTTCGATAATATCAACATACGGAGAGAATCAGACAGGAAATCATATCCTCACTTTTCTTTCCGAAGAAAATGCGACAGGTAAGATGGATGTTAGATACTGGCTGGTGAACAGTATTGGAAATAAGGTTTCACAGAGTGCCTGGATAAATGTTACGACCGAGTATGAGTCGCCAAGTATAAGACGTTGTCCAGACTTATATGTTCAATATGATGAACCTTATGAGTTCGATTACTCGCCCTATATAATCTACGATGCGGACCGTTTTGATGAGCTGGAGTTGGAAACAGACGATCCCGAGCATACGACCGTTGATGATTTGAAGGTTACATATGAGTACCCTGAAGACATGCTAGGGGAGGAGTTTTTAGTTACTATAACAGTTTCCGATGAACAGGAGAGTGTATCTACAGTTATATCTGTCACCGTTACATCGAATTCACCGCCCGTAGAGCTCGAAGAACTGCCGGATATCACGATAGATCAGGGAGAGTTAAAAGAAAATGTTTTCGATCTCGATGATTACTTCTCGGATCCAGATGGTGAACCCCTCTATATGAGTTACGGCTATACCTATCTAACGATAACCATCCACGATGATCATTCTGTAGATATCAAGGCCGATAGTAGCTGGCATGGAGTCGAGAGAGTGACCTTTAGAGCCAAAGATCCGGTTGGAGCAATCGTAGAACAGACTATCAATGTCACAGTTTTGCCTGTAAATCATCCTCCGAAGATAAAAGAACTCCCTCCACTCGTAGTCCGATATGATGAGCCTTATGAATTCGATTTAGAATTTTATATAAATGATCCGGACAATGAAACCCATGAACTTACTATAACCACCAATAGTCCCGATTATGTGGATGTTGAGGGGACTAAATTGAGGATGATCTATCCCAAGAGAGAAGATGATTCTAAACCGAATTACACAGAGCCTCTAGAGATATCCGTATCAGACGGGATCGAAACCGCTTCTGAGGTCACTACTGTTACGGTTGGCTCATATTATCCTCCAGAGTTGGTCATACCTCTGCACGATATCACATTTAAGGAGAACGAGCAGCTACTAAACGCATTTAACCTAGACAATCACTTCATAGATAGACAGGATGATACGATGTATTTTACTTCCGGTAATGAGAATATAGAGGTGGTCATCCACGAAAATAATACGGTCGATTTCCATGCACCAGAAAATTGGCACGGGCAAGAATTGATTACAATAAGGGCGACCAACAGTGCAGGGGCCTTGATGGAGGATTCACTTACCGTTACGGTTATCCCCGTCAATAATTTACCTGTCATTTCACAGATACCTAAACAGGAAGGCGTGGTTGGGAATAGTTGGATCCTTGATATGGGGGATCACATATCAGATGTAGATAATGATACACACGAATTGGAGGTTATCGTAGATGATCCTTATGTAGATGTCTACGGGCATAAACTCCTCTTCGAGTATGATCAACCGGGAGAATATAATGTGACGGTGGAAGTGAGTGATGGTCTAAACTCCACTACCGGTTATATCAACGTAGATGTTGAGGGGTCGGAACCTAGCCCTTGGTATTCAAATAGTCTTGTATTTTTACTGGGGTTGGTTCCAATCGGGTTGATCGGAGCCGTATTATATGTGAAGAAGGGAGATTATACTATCGAAGATATATTCTTGATCCAAGATTCTGGGGTGTTGATCAAGCACATGACTCGAACATTAAATTCAGATAGGGATGAAGACATACTTGCAGGTATGTTTACAGCAGTGCAAAATTTTGTGGATGATGCTTTTGCCGAAGAAGATGATGAGGTATTGAAAAGGATGGAATATGGTGATAAAAAAGTACTCGTACATAAGGGTGAGAGTGTCATACTAGCGGTGTTCGTATCTGGTGATGAGCCGAAATGGGCTTTAGAGGGTATGAAAAACCTAGTTTCTGATATTGAAGAAAGATACGATGAGTCTATCAAGAATTGGTCAGGGGACCTATCTGATATATCTGGAATTACAGAGATGCTTGAAGCACTGCATAAAGGTAAAGGAAAATATAGGTCAGGGGACTGGAAAAAATATTCTGAAGATTAGGAAGGATCTTTAAACTCAACCCATGTCCTTTATATATATCCTCTTTCTCATGTAGTTTTAGTGAAGATCATGCCGACAGAAGAAGAAATTATCGATAGGTTGAAGAACGTTATAGACCCGCACACAGGAACTGATGTCTATTCTATGGGATTGATCTCTGATCTTGAAGTCGATGATGAATCTGTTAGTTTGACTTTTACACCGACGACACCATTTTGCCCCATGGGTGTACAGTTGGCTGTGAAGATCAAGGAGAATCTTTCTTCCATGGAAAGCTTATCAGAAGATGATGTGTATGTATCAATCGAGGGTCATGTAAATCAGGACGCGATAAATAAGAAACTATCACCAAAAGGTGAATAAGTTGGAACTCCATCCGGATTGTGTACCCTGTGTATTAAAAAGAGTGCTGTTCGAGACGCGTTTAGTGGATCGATCTAAGGAAAGAGAAGTAGTGGAAAACGTTTTAGAGATACTTTCAAAGGAATTTGAGGAAGGTGCCGTATCAGCTGAAGTCGCAACTAAGATACATGGGACGGTTAACGAGATATTGGGCACTGACGACCCCTATTGTGAACTTAAACAGATGAGCAATAACGTCGCTGAAAAACTTTTGCCTAAAGCGGAGAAGTTGATTGAGGAGGAGGGTTTTAGAGGAGCTGTGTTAGCATCTATCGCCGGTAACGTTTTAGATTTTGGATATAGAGATGATATTAACTCACCCGAGTTTTTAGAAAAGGAGTTCGATAATATAATCGAAGAGGGATTGGGATGGGATGATATCGATGAGATCGAGGAACTGATAAAAGATGCAGAGTATATACTGTTCTTCACTGATAACACCGGTGAAGTGGTCTTCGACACTCTTTTACTAAAGAAGATAAAAGGATACGATGTTCATCTTACCGTGGTAGTAAAAGGCGAACCGATATTAACCGATGCGACCCTAAAAGATGCTAAAAGATATGATATAGATGAGATCGCTGACCAGCTTGAAACCACTGGAGCATATGCGGTCGGAGTCGATTTTTCGAAATTAGATCCAGAACTATTGAAAAAATTAAAAGCTGCGGATCTTATCATAGCGAAAGGCATGGCCAATTGGGAATCATTTTCTGAAAAGGACTATAGACCCATAGCATTTTTAACAAGGAGTAAATGTGAACCGGTTTCCCAGACCATGGAAGTTCCTTATAACGTTAATATTGCAAAATTATTCGAGTGACGAGTATCTATATCCGGATAATGTTTCTGCTACCACTGACCAGGGTTTCATCATCCTATCAGATATGGAGATCACTTCATCCGACCACTTATAAACGGGACTTACGAAATCTCCAGAAGGGAATCCACCTATAGTCACAACGTAGTCCTTTGCTCTTGAGAATACATTTGAGGGATCTTTTTTTGTGCCTTTTGGAGACATCACAACTTTCTCACCTACTTCATCTTTTAAAGCGTCCATCAGTGTTTGTTCATTAAATGAGATCCCTTTTATGTCGCGCTCTTGTACTATCCTGATGATCAATTTTTTAAAATCTTTTAATCGGTCAGGAATATTTGCATCAGCTTCGAATCTGAACACTTTATTTTCCCTAGTATGTAAGATCGTTCTGATCTCTCTTTCCTCGGCTAGTCTACAGTTATGTGCTAGTAATAAAGAGAAATGAACTAGATCGGGACGAGAGTTTTCTGATTCCATCTCCTGCGGGCCAGTCCTCATCATACAATCGGCTAATACTAATGTCAGCATTTTTATCACGACGCAATTTTATCTAAGGCTTTTTTCTCGATTCCCAACTTTATCTCCTGGGATATACGCCTACCTGTAGATAGGTTTTCTTCTATCAGATCCGCATATGGGGACCCTGAGATAAATGGTTTTGTACCAGCTACTATACGAGACAATATCTCGAATACCTTGAGATCAAGATCCTCAGTGACTATAGTTTCCAAGCAGAATGATCCGTGAAGACCTCCGAACAGTTCGTAAGACCTATCAACAACTTTCCCCCCCATCTTAAAAACCTCGGGTAATAGACTTTCACGTATGACTACTGGTATGTACCCGGTTACAACAAAAGAGGGGGATATTCGTTTTTTATCGACTGCTATTCTGAGCGTATCAAAACCTTCTTTTCTAGCACCATCGAATACCTGCATACTAGAATGGGAACAGCCGGTCGCTATGGTGATCTCGTCTTTATTATAACCCTCCATCATCTGAGTGACCTGGTTCTTATCGACCATATAGAGAATTAAGAAAAGGGGTTTTTATTTTTTTCTATGACCTCTATGACATCTTCTTCCGACCTGATATGTGAAATCAACTTCTCATGTCCATGAAACGTTCTGTATAGAATTCACTGTTTTGATCACATCGAAAGTTTCAGAAACGTCGTGCACCCGCAAAATTCTAACATCTTTTTCGACTGCAAGAGATGCAACTGCTAGAGAACCAGGTAATCTTCCTTCAGAAGGTTTATTCAGGATATCTCCCAAGAAACTTTTACGTGACGCTCCGAGCAATATAGGAAAGCCTAGTGAATTGAACTCTTCTAACCTACTCAAGATCTCTAAATTATGGTTTAATCTCTTACCGAACCCGATACCCGGATCTAAGATTATTTTCTCGGGATCTATACCAGCCTCTTCAGCAACTCCTATCCTTTCCAAGAAAAATGATGAGATGTCGGTGATCACATCATCATAAGTTGGTTCTTCCTGCATCGTTTTTGGCCTTCCCTGCATATGCATGATTATCACTGGGACATCAAGATCAGCTATCTTTTCGGGCATACCTTCGGTCCTTAATCCGAATACGTCGTTGACCATATCTGCACCAGCGTGGATGGCGGCTTCCGCCACTGCCGGTTTATACGTATCTATACTTATAGGTACCTCACTCTGGTCTGATACCTCTTTAATAATGGGCAGCACTCTATCTTTCTCCTTCTCAGTAGATATTCTTTCACTCCCGGGTCGAGTGCTTTCACCTCCGATATCGATGATATCCGCCCCCTGCTCTATCATATCTAAAGCTCTTTTCACTGCTTGGTTTTTTGTGTCGAATCTACCCCCGTCGTGAAAACTATCGGGAGTAACGTTTAAAACACCCATTATCTCGGTCCTCTTCGTACTCCACGGTAAGTATGGCGGTTCGTCGAAGTTTTGGATTGCCTTTTCCACTTCCTCTGCAAGCAAATTTAAATCGAAAGGCTGTTCCTTCAATTTTTTCAAAACTCTCCTATACTGGCTGTGGGTCCCCATCATGATGATCTCACTGCACTGTTCAGATATATTCAATGCTTCCCATGAAACTGCTACCTCCCCACCGGCGGCTAGGAATTCTTGTTTTACGATATTCGCAGCTTTCGGGTCTAATCCTTTAGCGTAGATCAATTTGTGCTCCGCCTTTGGTGCCATGATCTCGACACCTCTTTTTTCACAACCGAGCTTCTCAAGAAGTGATCGTCTTCTCTGTTCGTCTAAATCTGACAATACCCTAGTTTGGAACATGTATCACACATATTGTTTTATCATAAAAAACGTTATCGATACCCTGAGTTCTGTAAATCTATACCAAACCTTTCTGTAAACCTATACCAAACCTATATCATATAATATGCCGATCTATATAATAGGTCGATATATATAATAGGCCGATCTGACATCTAGCAGTGATCCCCTCTATCATTCCTCGAAGATAGCGCCGCAACCTGGACATTCGGTATCGTCTTCTGAAACCTGAGCTCCGCAGAGGGGACATTCATAAACGATCTCACTATCATCCCTTTCTTTTTTTGGTGCGAACTGTTTGATCGTTTCGATTATAGAATCCGGATCCCCTTCTTTCAACTCAAAAGTTTCATCATCGATCTGTGATAAAAGTTCTTCTATCTTTTCATCTGTTAACCAGTTCGAGATGTCAAAACCACATTCATCACATTCATCGTCCGAAGCGGATATTTGTTTACCACACTGAGGGCATTCTATCTCCAATTGCTCTTCATCTAAACCTAAACTTTCTTCGTTGACCATCAAACTACTCTCCTTACGCGTTAGTTGGTAATATATATTATACATTTTGTTTTTTACGCTTCTTTTCCGATGATAGGAGTTAGATGAGATCCGGAGGATTTATCTTGTAAATATCGGCCTCTGAACCCCTTCCTTTGAAACGTATATCATCTCTTCATCTTCTTCAGATACATCCTCTTTAGCCTGAAGAAAACCACTCAGCCTAACATCCAGCATATCTATGTGATGTAATGCCACCGCTTCTTCCATCCTAGGACTCCTAGCACTGCCCCATTCATAATCTCCATGATGTGATAAGATGATATGGGAAAGCTTCATAGCGAGTTCTTTTGGAAAGCCGGGTAATTCGTCTATACGTTCTTTGATAAGCCTTTCACATATCACGGTGTGACCGATAAGTCTTGATTCAGTAGTCAGTTCTATAGAAGTGGTAGTGATATATTCTCTAACCTTACCAAAATCGTGTAATACCGCAGCGGTTAAAAGTAAATCCTTATTTATCTCGGGGTAGTTATTAGCCACATGATAGGAAAGGATAACATCATTTAGGATGTGTTCAAGAAGTCCGCCTACAAAATTATGACTGTAGTTTTTACTGTAGGGACTCTTTTTTAATGATGTAATAAACTGTTCATCTTCTAGAAAAGACTCGACTAGTTCTACACAGTGTTCATCTTCTATCTTGTCTGCATAAAATAAAAGCTCATCAAACATATCGTCTGGATCCTTTTTTGACCTTTTAAGATAGTCTTCAACATCATAAGAATCTTCATCGAGCTTTGTTAGTCCGTGGAACTGATCTTTATTGATGAATATCTGGAGTTCGCCATGATACCTGGATACACCACCTTTGATCTCGATAACATCTCCTATCTGTATGCTTTCATATATGCTCTGAACTTCATCTTTATCCGAGCTACCCCAATAAACTAAGGGTATGTCCCCAGTTTTATCTCCTATCTTGAGCTTGAAATAATATCCTTTAGTGTACTCTCTGATCGACTCTTTATCCCTAACTGCAAAACTCTCTTCAACCTCTTCTCCTTCCACGATGTCTTCAACAAATATATCTTTCAAATTATCACACTACCCTGTCCAACTGATATCTTATTATTTAACTATATCGAACTTCTCGCCGAAATGAATTTACCCCTGCCTTTTTCACCTGTAAAATTGTTATCTTTGATCAGGTATTCTCCACGGGACATGACGTGTATAGGGAATACTGCATTGAATCCTTCGAAGGGCGACCAACCTGCCTTAGAATGTAGATTCTCTCTTTTTATGGACTCTATCCTTCTGAAATCGACCATGATGAAGTCAGCGTAGTATCCTTCTTTGATCTTTCCTTTTTTGACATCGAGATATTCTCCCGGTTTTTCAGCGATGGTCTCTATAACGGTAGATAATGAAATAGTGCCCATAGAAACGGAGTTAAGTAGAAGTGGATACATGGTTTCAACTCCGGGTATGCCTGGTGGAGCATCTACAAAATCAGATTTTTCATTTTCAAGATGTGGTGCATGGTCACTAGCCACGAAATCGATACCCCCTCTTTCATAGGATTCCCAAAGGGCGATCTGATCATCCTGTTTTCGAAGCGGCGGATTGACCTTTCCGAACCCACCTAAAAATGCTTCTTCGTTCAAAAACAAGTGATGTGGTGTGACCTCTACAGTCAAATCCTGAGATTTTGCTTCTTCTAGACCTTCCTTTGTAGATACGTGACAAACACGTTTTGGTCCCTCTGGAAGCTCGGATAAACTTCGTATTGCATTCACTTCGCTCTCTGCGGGCCTGAACCGATTATAGCCTGGTAGATCTTCACTAGGTGAACTGAAATACTCTTCATCTTCACAATGAAACGCTATCTTTCCTCCCTTCTCGAAGACCGTTCGTATCCCATCTACTCGAACATTTTTGTCAGTGTTAGTCGAAGAAGAAAGATAGATTTTGAATAAACCTGTCCTCTCTGCTATATCTTCAACATCATCTCCGATCAAGGAATACAAGGCAAAATCTACACAGGATTTTTCCTTTGCTATCTCTAACTTCCTTTCGAAATTATCGAGTGTTTTGATAGGGGGATGATTGTTCGGCATGTCTGCAACAGTGGTTATACCTCCAAAAGCTGCAGATTTAGAACCACTGAAGAAATCTTCTTTTTTGGTGTGCCCAGGATCTCTAAAATGAACGTGAAGATCGGTCCCTCCAGGTAAGATCACCTCATCGATTTCCTCTACTTCCTCATCACCAGTATAATGCTTTTTAACGAAATCTATCTTCCCCTTTTTTATACCTATGTACGTATTTTTGAGTTCTCCATCGATATATGCGGTTCCATGAATTATCATGTCAATTCAACTCTTTTTTTATTATATTACCAGAAGGTTCTTCTTCGGCGAAGATCTCCCCTTGGAACTTTTCTACAGTGCATCCACCTTTCTTCCATGTGTTTGGCCCCAAACCCGCTTTCCTGCAGGTGTGAGATAAGAACTGGTCTTCATCCCAACCCTGTTCAACCGGAACTTGAGGTAGCAGCAATCCTTTGTAATGGCCCTTTGAGATTACCAGTCCATCTACTCCACAAGTCACTTCTTTTATCAATTCATCCGGATCTTGGTACTCTATCTCCTTCGGAGGTGTTAGTAGAGTCACTTCGACTACGATCCCATCCAATTCATCTTCTCCCAATGGAGGGAATCTCGGATCGTTGGTGGCACTCTCCGCTGCTTTTTTCAATGCTTTTTTCAAGGAGAATATTGGTTCTGGGTACCCTATACAACCCCTTAGGTTCTCCGAGGGATATTTATTAAGTGTTACAAACACCCCCATCTTCTCATCGAATTTTTCAGGGTAGTCTATATTTGGATATTTATCCCCTTTGACCTTAGCCTCGATAATATTTCTGGCAGCCTTTACTGCCGTTTCACCTTCCTTGTCACTAAACATAATATTATGATATAGTGTGAGGCGATATTTATTTTATTTGGAGTGAAAAAGTACATCAGATGGTCGATGGGAAAGAAATATGTACTGTATCTCGTTTTTTAACCAAAACTCTTAAATCTGAAATACTAATCCGGTGATGAACACTAGCGTTTCATAGGATATCCCCGGATCCTCTGGAGGACCTAACAATGGGCGTAGAAGAGATAATAAAGGTCAGAAAGGCTGAAAAAGAAGCCATCGAAAAGGTTGAAAATGTTGAGAAAAAGGCCGAACAGATGTTAGAAAAGGCCCAAGAGAAGGCGAAACAGAAGAAAGAAGATGAGATATTTTCACTAAAAAAAGAGATGGATGAAAAGATGAAGAGAGTTAAAAAGGAAACTCAAGAAAAAGCTGAAGAGATAAGAAAAGAGGGTGAAGTGGAAGCAGAGAGGATACGCGAAGCCACGGAAAAAAATATCGATGAAGCTGTTTCGCATGTTTTAGATCGAGTAAAGGAGGTATAAGGATAATATTTCCAGAACGGATGAAAGACCTCACCGTAATCGTTCATGATGATTATATAGATGAGGTAGTCGATTCTTTACACGAAAGTGGATTGGCTGAGATATCCGATGTAGAGCGGGACGAAGAAGTCGGTGATCTGGTAGAGACAGTAGGCATCTCAGAATCGATCAGTAGATTTACAAAATACGAGATGAAGATCTCATCCGTTCTTGATGTTTTTAAAAAAGTTTCCGAGGAAGAAGATACTATCTCACAGTTTTTGAATCCTCCGATCATCGAGAAAGAGGGAAGGAAAAAGAAAGGTCTTGAGGACCTGTTCGACGAGATAGACTCCCGTATGGAAGAAGTGGGTAAAGAAGTTAATGAATTTGATGAAAAATTGGTTCAGACTGAGGAGAAGATAAGTGATCTAGAAACTCTGAAAAAAGAACTCGATTTGATAAAATCGATAGATATCGATCTCTCACATATCGGCGAATCCACATATACTATTTTTAGGATCGGCACGACTAAACATCCTTATAAGGCTAAGAAAGCCCTATCGGAAATAGATGGTTCGTATTTCTTTTCTAAAAAAGTTGAAGAAGAGACATATGGAATAGTCACCGGAGTTTTCATCAAACAAAAAATGGAGTTTGAAAGTGCTCTCAGGCAGGGAGAAGTAAGACCACTAGATCTTGAAGATTTAAAAGGTGGAAAACCCCGTGAGGCTCTAAAGAATATTGAGGATGAGCTTAAAAAACTGCGGGATAAAAAAGCACTGTTGATCGAGGAGATCCGGGATCTAAAAGACAAATGGCATAAAGATTTTAAGATATTGAATGAAGATTTGGGCATACATAGGGAGAAATATGAGGTCCTTCAAGAGTTCGGTAAAACGGATCATACTAGCGTGATCAAGGGCTGGGTCAAGGATACTGATAAAGAGGAGGTCGAGAAGGTTATTGACGAGAATTCAGACGGCTGTTCAGCCGTATTAGTCGAGGACCCAGATAGTCCTTATGAAGTCCCGGTTTCTTTAGATAATCCAAGGATGTTCAAGCCCTTTGAGCTGCTCACCAATATGTTCGCACCGCCGAAGTACGATGAAATAGATCCAACATTCATCTTAGCTCCGGCATTCGTCCTATTTTTTGGATTGATGCTTGGTGATGTTATATACGGTCTTTTGATAGTTGTAGTATCTGTCCTACTCCTTAGGGGCCTGGGGAAGATAGAGGAAGGTACGAGAAGGTTTTCGTTAGTACTCCTTTCTGTGGGTATTTCAACGGTCTTTTTTGGGATTCTACAAGGGGGTTATCTAGGTCCAGATAGAGAGACGCACCCTAATCTTGTAGGTAGACTCGGACTTTCGTCGTTTTTTGAGAATATAACACAGATAGACACATTAGCAGGTGACGGTCCACAGATATTACTTATAGTTTCATTGGTTATAGGATTGGCTTATCTCAATATCGGGATCTTCCTTTCATTCGTACAGCATATCAAGAGGGGGAATAGGAGAGAAGTTATATTGGATAATGTATCATGGTGGCTTCTCCAACCCGGTGGTTTTATCCTGATATCTAGTAATCTATTCGGTTGGTATACATTCTCTAGAGAGATTTACATCGTAGCCTGGGCCATCAGTATCGTAGGTTTGGGCCTTCTTTTCCTAAAATCCAAAGGATTATCGTTTTTCGATCTAACAGGATTCATAGGTGACTTTTTATCTTTTGCCAGGATATTGGCGCTGGGATTAGCTACAGCCGGTATAGCTTTAACGGTCAATGTTTTATCGGATATGATAGCTTCCGCTGAGATGGGGATGATCCTGGCCGTTCCATTGATGGTAGGCGGATCTATCGCTGCTGTTAAAGGTATTAAAGACAATAATATCACCTATCAGGGATTAGGTGGATTTTTAATAGTAACCGGCGGTCTAGCGTTTATCGATCCCGCATATCCATTCTACATTTTGGCACTAATAGTCATGATAGGGGGTCATGTCGCCAACGCCTCATTGCAGGCCTTGGGAGCATTTGTCCACTCACTCAGGCTTCAGTATGTAGAATTCTTCGGTCAGTTCTACGAAGGTGGGGGTAAACCTTTTTCCCCCTTCAAAGCAAAGAGAGAGTATACCAAGTTGGAAGAGGAAGTGATAGAATGAATTATTCAAGGAGTTTGAAAAGATATATGAAAATTTTTGGCCTAGGGATACTTTTATCAATATTGGTTTTGGGTATGATACCCGCGGCAGAATCACAAGAGGATATATCTCAGGGAAGAGTGGATATCTTATTCGATGGGGAAAATCTAGGTAATGAAACTGAGATATACATACCAGATACCGAAGCTGTCTCTAATAGAACGGTGCAATTTAGTTTTTCGAAATCGGGGAATTTGTCATACGAAGATATAGATCAGGTAACATGGGAATTTGGGGATGGAACTGAAGTTGCCGACAAGATGAACGTCACACACAGTTTTCAAGCTCCTGATGAAGACGAAAGGATCTATCATGTAAACCTTACCGTGGAAACAGATGGAGATGTTTATCAGGATACGTTGAAAATAAAAGCGATAACTGATACAAGAGGCACATATTTGACAGCACTCGGTGCAGGACTCGCAGTGGGGATTGCAGGTATGGGTGCGGGTATAGGTGTTGGTATTGCCGGTGCAGCCGGTGCAGGTACCATAGCTGAGAAGCCGGAGAAGTTTGGCAAGTGTCTGGTATTTCAGGCTCTACCACAGACCCAGGCCATCTACGGCCTTTTAGTGGCCGTTTTACTATTATTATTTACAGGTATTATCGGAGCCGAAACAAATATTCCTCTATCCATCGGGGTTACTTCATTAGGTGTAGGTCTTGCCGTTGGTATAGCTGGATTATCGGCTATCGGTCAGGGTATCGCTGCTTCTAGTAGTATCGCAGCTTATTCAGAAAAAGAAGAGTTATTTGGGAAAGGTATGGTATTTTCCGTACTCCCTGAGACCCAGGCCATCTACGGTCTTCTAGTCGGTATATTGATCATGGTATTCACAGGTTTATTGGGCGGTGCACCAAAATTATTCATGGTCCAAGATAGTACTATAGGAGTCGCTTTCGGTACAGTCGCCATAGGTGCGGGTTTAGCGGTAGGTGTGGCCGGCCTATCTGGGATCGGTCAGGGCATAGCTGCTGGTGCAGGTATCGGAAGCGTTGCAGAAAGGGAAGATCTTTTTGGTAAGGGGATGGTGTTTTCAGTACTTCCAGAAACTCAAGCTATATACGGTATGTTGATAGCGATATTACTCATGGTCTCTTCGGGATTACTTCAAGGTAATGTAGACGCTAAACTCTTTGAGATAGCGAGTCAATTCGATATAGTAAGTGTACAAAGCGTAGGGCTGATCGCAGTAGGTGCGGGTTTAGCTGTGGGTATAGCTGGTTTATCTGGGATTGGTCAAGGTATAGCAGCATCTAGCGGTATAGGATGTGTGGCTGAGAAAGAAGAGATGTTTGGGAAGGCGATGGTATTTTCAGTACTTCCAGAAACTCAAGCTATATACGGTATGTTGATAGCGATATTACTTATGGTATCAACTCCTTTACTGGGAGAAGTTTCAGGTATACTTTTCTCTCTAGGTCTAGTAGGAGTTGGAGCAGGTCTAGCGGTAGGTATAGCCGGTCTATCCGGGATCGGTCAGGGTATAGCCGCTGCTAGTGGTATAGCTACGGTTTCAGAAGACGAATCGATGTTCGGTAAAGGTATGGTATTTTCCGTACTCCCAGAAACACAGGCAATCTATGGCCTTTTGATAGCTATCCTATTGATGGTTTTCAGTGGGATATTGGGGACTGTTACAGAGCCAACGACTACTTTAGAGGGTATCGCATCGGTTGGAGCAGGTATCGCGATCGGTATCGCCGGCGTTTCGGGTGTTGGACAAGGTATCACTTCTGGATCCGCCATTGCAGCGGTGTCTAAACGTGAAGATACATTTGGAAAGGGTATGATATTCAGTGTGATGTCAGAAACCTTTGCTATATTCGGACTGCTGATAGCCATCTTTATAATATTAGAGGTTTTGATGTGAGGTGAAATGTATGCCGGTGAACGATATAATTAAGAAGATCAAACAGGAGACGAACAGGAAAGCAGAGGACATATTAGAGAGAGAAAAAAAGAAAGCTAAAAAGAAGACAACGGAGATACAGAAAGAAAAGGAGAAAAAACTCGGGGAGCTCAAAAATGAAAGAGAACGAGAGATCAAAACCATGAGGAACAGGATCATTTCTCAGGCTAAACTGGAAAAACAGAAGAAGAAACTAAAGGTCCGGGAAAAGATGATAGATAAGGTTTTTGATAGGGTACATGACGAATTAGAAGATACTGACCCCTCTAGGTATGAAGACTTTTTAAGACAGGCGATAGGAAAAGCTTCTGGTGTCTTTGAAGGAAAAACCATTATCCACTGCAGTAGTAAAAGTGAAGAGATAGTCAAACAGCTTGCGCAGAAGATCGATCCATCACTGCAGATCAAATCGGATCTAAAGACGATCGGCGGTATCATCGCGGAATCAGAGAGCGGCGCTAAGATAGATATGACCTTTGAATCAAATGTAGAAAGGAGAAAAAGAGAATTTAGGAAGGATATCTCAGATATATTATTTTCAGATATAAAGGAGGACATCGATTGATAGATGAATTGATCGACATGATGGGCCTGACAAATCTTGTCCTTGTTATCGTTGGTGTAGCACTGCTTATCGTAGTCCTCTTACTGATGAGCTACTTTAGGACTTTAGTTGCGATATCGAATTTTACTTTCCCAAACGCTAAGTTCAGAGCCCACGGGATCCATTTCATCGAAAAAGAAAAAGTTGAACCGATAGTTGAGAGTAGGAGTATAAATGAACTTTATCAGGCTGTTAGAGAAACGGGGTATGAACTGCCTAAAGAAGAAACAGGTGATATAGATAAGGTAGAGAGACGTCTGGAACGTAATAACGTTGGATATATGAAAAAGGCATATAGGTTATCTCCCTTAGAGACCAAACCTTTTGTTGAAGCCTGGTTAGTCAGGTATGATGTAAAGATGGCTAAAAGAGCGCTCAAGTTTATCGCTAGAGGTGGAGAGTCTGAACAATTAAAGAGCGACCTAGTTCCGGTGAGGATAATAGATGAAGATATCATAGACGACTTATCCTCGGCACGGAATCTCCAAGAAGCCGTGACTATCTTGAAAGAAACTGAGTTCGAGAAAGTTCTCGGTAAAGAAGAATGGGGTGATGATTTCTTCAAGCTTGATGTCGAATTAGATAAATTCGCCTTCGAGAGATTGAGAAAAGCAGTTACAAACGTTGAGAGTGAACAGAGAACACCGGTAAAGTATTTCTTCGGTAGATATACCGATCTACTCAATCTCAAAATGGTCCTCAGGGGTGTAAGGGAAGGGATAGATCAGGAGCTGATGAAGGACTACTTACTTCCTTCCGGCAGGGAACTCGAAGACTGGAAATTGAATCAGATGTTAGAATCAAATAATTTAGAGGAGGCTTTAGTTGAACTGGAAGGGACTTCCTTTGAAGATATCAGGAAGGAAGCTGCTTCGAAAAGTCACTTCGAAATTGAAAGATATCTAGATGATGGACTTTTAAAGATGGTGTCAGAGGTTATGAGTCAACAAATTTTAACTGTTGGCCCCTTGTTAAAGTTTATGATAGGTAAAGAGATAGAGTTAAGGAACTTGAAAATATTGGTGAGAGGACTCGATGAGGGATTAGAACCGGATAAGATCCAGAATATGTTGGTCCTGGAGGAATATGGATGAGAAAAAAAGTAGTGGTTATTGGAAAGGAGGCGATGACGTTGGGTTTTTCGTTAGCCGGTGCGGACGACTCATATACTCCTGAAGATGAGTATCAGACTGTAAAATTATTGGATAGATTGATCGAATCCCCAGATGTAGGTGTCGTGTTATTATCGGAGCGGATCGCAGAGGATATCAGAGATGAAATGGATAGGATATCGGAGGAAAAAGAACTCTATCCGGTAATCATCGAGATCCCTGATAAGAAAGGTCCGTTAGAAGATAAAGAAGATCCATTGAATAAGAAGATTAGAAGAGCTGTAGGAATCGATATAACGTCAGAAGAGGTATAAGTATGATAAATGAAGCTGAAGAAAGTATTAAAAAGATCTCAGAATCTGGAAAAGGTGAAGAAGGAAGGATCATCAAAGTCGCGGGTCCAGTGGTTCAGGCCGATAACCTACGTGGGGCTGAGATGTATGAGGTCGTTAAAGTTGGTGAAGAAGGTCTTATCGGTGAAATAATCGAGTTAGAAGAGGATATTGCCACTATACAAGTTTACGAGGAAACCGGTGGTGTGAAACCCGGTGAGAAAGTTGTAAGGACCGGAGAACCACTATCAGTAGAACTCGGGCCGGGATTGATAACTGAGATCTACGATGGCATCCAGAGACCCCTGGATATGATCAAAGAGAAAACTGGGGACTTTATAAGAAGGGGTGTCGACGTATCACCGTTAGAACACGAAAAAAAGTGGGAGTTTGTCCCTTCGGTTGATAAAGGTGATGAAGTATCAACGGGGGATATTTTAGGTACGGTTCAGGAGACCCAAGTAGTTGAACATAGGGTCATGGTACCTCCTGATAAGGAAGGAACCGTTAAGGAGATCGTTGATGAAGGAGAATACACTCTAGATGATACCATCGCAGTTTTGGAAAACGAGGGTGAAGAGCATGAGATAACATTGGTCCAAAGATGGCCGGTAAGGATCGGTAGACCTATAGCTGATAAAAAAGCTCCTGGAGAATTGTTGATTACCGGTCAGAGAGTTTTGGACACATTCTTCCCACTGGCAAAAGGTGGAACTGCTGCTATACCTGGGGGGTTCGGGACCGGAAAATGTGTGACTGGAGATACTCCTGTTCTCT
>JAWOGF010000010.1:0-27707 GCA_046497075.1 Candidatus Saliniplasma sp. | reverse complement strand
CGATAATACGTGGATTGGAAGAGGATGTGAGAGCAACAGCTAGAGTGTCGTTTAAACAGGAGGATGGGAAACTCTAGATACAACCACATACCACGCTGAGAACGACAGTGATAGTGGAGGAGGCGGTGGGGGTGGGGGCACGGGCCCACCTCCACCAGGCGGAGTCAGTCCCATGGGAAATAATACTTGGTTAGATGGGAAGTAGTACAGTCACATGGAGTTTACCACTGAAACCTTCCACAAACTCTTTTTCTTTTCATTTTTTACAGACGAACCTTGGTGTTCGAAAGTATCCTGGATAATACCTTCGATACGATTAGTATGTTTAAACGAAGATCCGGTTTGGACGATATAGATTCTAAAAAACCGATATATATATATATATGAGTATTCTTTTATGAGTTGTCGAGCGTGATACGATATTAAGTAAAATATCAGAAACGACCAAAGTGCGAGTGATGGTGATCCCGATAATTGCGATGCTTGCGGTGACGATGATGATCGCTGGGTATCGGGATGAGGGAGAAGAGCAGGTGGATATAGAGGTAGATGAGGGATATGATGAAATAAGTCTAGAATATCTACCAGAAAATAGTTCGCCAATATCTTATCCATCTGATGCCGCTATAGCTAATACATCGGTCAATAACGATAGTTATATGGACTTACACGTTATACCTCGGTTTATTGGATCAAGTAGCTTCCGGCAAATGATAAGGTTGGTAATTATCGTAGAAGGAATGATAGATGAGGAGCTTGAACCCGAATATATTCTTTTAGAAAATGAAGTATCCGATTCTTCCACGGATTTCATGCTTACGGAGACAAGCATAAATAATGAATCGATCTCGGAATATCATCCTCAAACAGATTCTATACGTAGAGTAGGGTCTTATATACACACGAACGAATTCACTTTTGAGACCTTACTACAGTGGGACATATACCCGGAGAACTGGGGCGAACCTTTGACTTTAGAGTTAAAAGCTACACTTAGAGGATTGTCTGAAGAGGTACCAGCAACCGTCAATGTTCATCTAGAAGGGGGATATGAAGGATGAAATGTAAAATAATCACTATATTAGTTACCTTTCTAATTACATTTATGATGTTTGCAGGAGAGAGGGTAACATCTGACGACGAAATTGAACCTACCGACCATGATGTATATTTTATAAGCTCAGATTTAGGATCAGACGATAGACTATTTTTATACCGCTGAACCAAAAACTGTAACCACAACTATAGAGGACGCATCAGGTCATGAGTATTACGATATTAAGCATCACATATCTGTTAGTGCAAGAGTATGGGATGTCTATGCCTCAGGTGTTAGAACTATTGCAGGAATCTATGTTTCAGCTGTCGGTTATTACGAGGTGATTCCTTTAAGTTACGCTCCTGAGGACGGACAGTTTGCAGGTACGACTGGTTTAAATATAGAGACTGAGATTGCATCGGTTGAAGGGTATGACACTACTACGTTAGATATTTTGAAGTCGCGTAGCAACGCCAACAATATGACAGATGGACCAATGGGTGGGGATGAAGACGATGATAGGCTTAAAGAAACTCAAGAATTTGTAATCCGGTATGCTGCAGGTCGAATTGATCAATTGGGGTTGATCGACATTGGAGAGTTTGTATATCAACAAACAAAACCACGTGGTGGATCAGATGAAATGATTTTAGAAGATATTGAAGCTGAGGGTGAGGGCGACAGTGTTAGACATCATTGGGTAGCCCCTTTTTATGAGTGGGACTATGACCCACCTCGGGAAAGATTCTACTCTGGTGGTACTTTAATGCAATTAGATACAGGTCCAAATCCTCCAAATAGTGTGACCTTAAATATATCTGCAAATAATGAGATTGGTGTATATGACTTGCTTAGTGAAGATTTCATGTGGGGTCCAGTCGATAGTGAAGAAACATCATTTGAAATAGATATCAAGAACGCCAAACCTGATGTTGAAAATGTAGATGTGGATGATGTAACAACAAGTGAATCCTCTGGGGACAATTCTATCCACCCAGATATATATTTGGATTTGGACAACAAAGCAGGTTGTGAAGTAGCCAAATATGATGTGGATATAGAGTACAAATATTCATCTAGTTATGAATATGTAACTACGAGAACGGTCACCATCGAGGACAGTGGTGATCCACTGCCTGCAGTTGAGATGACTATCCCTGAGGACTTTGACGGAGATATCGATATTAGACTCATTATAACCGCTAAAGACGAATACGGTGGATGGGAAACTCTAGAGACAACCACATTCCACGCTGAGAACGACAGTGATAGTGGAGGAGGCGGTGGGGGTGGGGGCACGGGCCCACCTCCACCATGCGGAGTTAGCCCCATGGGAAATAATACTTGGTTAGATGGGAAGTAGTACAGTCACATGGAGTATACCACTGAAACCTTCCACAAACTCTTTTTCTTTTCATTTATCTTTTTTTAAGCGGGAACCTTGATGTTTGAAAGTATTCTAGATACGTGGGTTTGATAGAACAGGTCGAATTCATCAGAAGATCAGTATCAGGTCAAAAACCATTTTAAAGTCCCAAGATCACAAAGAAGTCGACACACTCTAAAAATCAGCCCCCTGATAAATGTACAACAAGAAGATACGATACCCTTTTATGTATCGAGGACCTCCACCTAATGCCCATGAAAGGCTTTTATACGGGGAATATGAATTAGGGAACATGAAAAGAATTCAATCAAAGGACGCGGTAGAACTCGAGGACGGTGAGGAATGTAAGCTGGCCGGATGGTTACAGGAGGTAAAAAATCTCGGCGGTATAGCTTTCTTAAAAGTAAGAGATAAAGAAGATGTATTTCAGGTAGTGCTGGTCAAGAAGGAGATGGGAGAAGATGAGTTCGAAGATATCGTTGAGATACCCAGGGAGAGTGTGATAGAAGTAGAAGGGAAGAAGACGGATACGGACCAGACTGAACTGGGATACGAGGTACACCCGATATCCATCAAAGTCATCAGTGAAGCTGAAAAACCTTTACCACTGGGTGTCGTCGACAAAGTAGATGCAGAACTACCTACGAGACTCGACAATCGTTTTCTAGATCTTAGGAAGAGAGATAAAAAGAATATATTCGAACTAAGGAACCTTCTGATAGAAGGGATGAGGGATTTCTTTTCACAGGAAGGTTTCATCGAAGTTAACACTCCAAAAGTCGTAGCTGCAGGGGCCGAAGGGGGCGCTACTTTATTCGACGTGGATTATTACGAAGGAAAAGCACACCTGGCCCAGAGTCCACAGTTATTCAAACAGATGCTGATGTCCGCCGGTTTCGAAAGAGTTTACGAGATCGCACCGGCATATCGGGCAGAGGATTTCGACACCATAAGACATACTTCAGAGTTCATTTCTGTGGATTTCGAGATGTCTTTCATCGACGGTTCCGAGGACATAATAAGTATGACCAGTTATATGGTAAGTCACGCACTTTCTCACGTTAAAGAACATGGTGATGAACAGCTTGGAGAACTGGGTGTTGAACTAGAAGTCCCAGAGCACCCGATCAAGAAGATAACCCATAGAGGGTGTATCGATATATTACAGGACCTTGGAAAAGAATGGGATGATGACCCGGAGATCGATACTGAAGCCGAGAAGATGCTGGGTGACTATGTAAAAGAAAATTACGATACGGACTTCTTCTACATCACCGAATTTCCAACACGTCTCAAGGAAAGTACGTTCTATGCTATGAGAAAGGAGTACGATCCGTCCCTCACAACATACTTTGACCTTGAATATAAGGGTCAAGAATTGGTCTCGGGCGGGCAGAGAGAGCACCGATACGATGTCCTTCTCAAACAGATGCAAGAAATCGGGCTGGACAAAGAGGATTTCGAGGACTATTTGAAAACTTTCAGATACGGTATGCCAACACACGGGGGCATAGGATTAGGACTCGATCGTTTCGTTCAACAGATGCTCGACCTTTCAAACATAAGAGAGGCTATACTTTTCCCGAGGGACACTTCTAGGTTAAGACCGTAATTTCACCCACCCCCGGTTGATAAGTATAAATAATATGGCTGATTTATTTTGAACGATGGCCGTCGGTAAGTACGAACGGGAGTTAAAAGGGATCCTTTCCGCTGATGAAGAGGTTATCAATAATGCGACCAAAACATGCAGTGATAGGGAGTTAGATGGATACGAGGCGATATATGATATACCTTTTTTAGTGGTTAGAGCAGGGGGGAGCCTTGGCATAGACCTTATAGCTTTGAGAGGAGAGATATCCTTTCCTATAGAAGTCAAATCATCCAAGGAAAACGTACTCTATTTTAGGAATGAGGGTAGGCTAAGCGAGCAGGCAGAATGGATGAAGGATGTATGTAAGGACAGCAACGTTCTTCCGGTTTACGCCTTCCGTTTGAAAAGTCAGAGAGGTGATAAATGGCGGATATTCACGATGGACATAGACGGGATGAGGAAAAAACATCAGGTCCTTCAGAGGAAGATCCCTCACATCCAAACAACCGTCCACGGAAATTACAAGATCGAATGGGGCGAAGGTATGCCGCTGAACGAACTTTTGGCGTATCTAAGACATCTCATATCGTGAACTCAAATAATGAAGGGCAATCCTTTTATTAAGTGGTTTGTAAATTACGGAACATGAAAGTGATACCATCGGTGTCCTTCAAAGGGAATAAACCCGTGATAACCAAAAACCAGAGGTACGTCGAATATTCTAAAAACGGATCTAAGATGGATGTATGGGATGTTATGGATCTGTTGAGTGGTTACGATACCATCTACTTTTTAGACCTTGACGGGATAGAACGGAGAGGGTTACAATCAGATATTTTACGAAAGATAGGTACTAGAAAAGAGATATGGGCGGATGTAGGGGCTAGAGATACTGCTACTATCACCGACGCCTATATCGCAGGAGCGGATAAAGTGGTGATCTCCACTAAAACGATGTATTCCAAAGAACTGATAGAAGAATCGTTGAAGATGAGTGACGAGATGATATTCTGTATAGATTATAAAGATGGGGTGATCTCACCCTCTGAAAAGATAAAAAAGTACAGTACGGAAGAGTTGATCCGACAGGCGACAGATAATGGGATCGATACTGTTGTTATTCACGACCTGGGAAGCAACGATTTTGATCTCAACTTGATAGATTACCTACCCGAGAGGGAATATGAACTTTATATCGGTGGCAATATAGATATTGAAAAGAGGGAGGACTACGAAGAGGGCGTAGACGGAGTCATATTAGGTCTGGAGGAATCGATAGAATGGCAAAACAAGAACTGAAGTATACGGTTGCTTTCATCTTCCAAAGGATGGGGTCTGAAGAGATAGATAAAGACGATTTCGTCTACGGGCCACCGGCTGACCTTGGATGGTTCTCATCTAGTGAAGCAAAAAAGCTCCTGGGGATAGCTAGAAAAGAAGGGCTGGTGGATCTTAAGGGAGATAGAGTCAAGATCCGTTTCGATTATAATGATATAGATATCCCTCTGGGTTTCGAACCTCCGAAGAGGATACTCGAGGAGAAAAAGAAACCGTTATTCCAGAGTATGCTCGACGATGTAGTGATGCACAGCAACCTTGACAGGCAGGAGGTCATGTCTCGAGTTAATGTCAAACAGGACACTATGAATATAGAGATAGAGGCCGCTTTGCTGCTTCTCGCTCAGGAACTCGAACTCGATCTGCCGAAGAAACAAAAATACATCGAGGATATCAGGAAAAAGGTACGTGGGCGTTGATGTGATCACAGTAAAGATTTACCGTCCAGATCTTTAGGTTTTTTTACCTTCATCATATCCAAGATGGTGGGATAAAGGTCTAATATACTAGGGTTATCCCCTTTTATGGGGGGATCAGAGTAAACGAAAGCGTCATCGTAGGAATGCATACCATTTCTCAATCCTCGGCTGACAAAGTCCACTTTACCGAATTTACCTTTAAGATCATACCCGTCTTTTGGATGGACTAAGAGGTCAGGTGCGTTCTTGACATATGATCCGGAATAGATCTCTTCACGCTTGAACACCTTATCCACGATCTCCCTACCCGACATAGGATCCCTTAGATTCCACAATTTTTCCATTAACTCATCCCTTAACTGCCTGTATTCGTTCCTCGAAACTCCTCCGTTCTTTTCTCTTCCTTCAAGATTGATGTATATCCTCCCCGGGACCAAACTGTAAGCTTTGGTATCTCTAGAGATACCAGTAAAATCTTTGACCTCTTCTAGATAACCTTCCTCCATGAGCCACTTATTGAGTTGAACTTGCTTCTCCAATCTGGTGAAACCGTGATCTGATAAGATCATCAGCTTATCATCCTCGTCTAGTGATCTTCTTACCTGGCCAACCATCTTGTCGACTTTTTTATAAAAGGACAGGAAATCATCAGCATATCGACCCCCGTCTATATGATTACCCAGCATGAAATGATTGATACGATGAGGTGCCATGAAATGGAACATCATGAAGTCCCATTTCTCATCTAGATAATGAAACATAACTTTCCTCCGGGAATCGAACGTCTTGTGAACATCCTTCAAAAACTTATCAAGGTTCTCAAAAGCTAGTGAAGAATCTACGTCTATCTTATAACCCAATTTATAAAGTTCTGAGGCGAACTCTTTAGGAAAAGTTCCTTTCGTAAGGTCTCTACATGAGAAACCGGATACCATCTTACCGTTGACTTTCTCAGGGGGGTAGGTCATCGGAACGTTCATAACGAATACTTTTTTCTTCTTACCGCTAAGATAATCCCAGAGTGTTCGGGCTTTCAAAGCTGAGAAATCGGTGTTCTGGATACGTCCATCTCCTGATCTCCTATCCGTAAAACCATACACATCGTGTTTACCTGGATTCTTACCGGTCATGAAGGACGACCAGGCAACCGAAGAAAGGGTTGGATAAACAGAGTCCATCTTTCGGTATCCCGGTGAGCCTAGATTTTTGAATTCTCCCTTCTCATACATGTCTGTTATGAAATTGTAAGATAAACCATCTAAGGCCAAGACAACGGTCTTAAAATCTCGACCGAGTAATCTATCCAAGAAACCCATGAAGTAATACAAACAGAAAGGGGTATTTGGATATTTTGCACGTGTTTGGATATCCATTGCAATACCCCTAAACAGGAAAGTGAATAGGTAAAAAGATAGAACAGGACCACAACAGTCACTTTTAAGTATTAGAACATATATGAATGGAATCCCCGAGTTTAATCGGAGGTTTACTATGTCTAGAATGCACAATTCAAAACGCGGAAGATCAGGTTCTACACGACCCTATATAACATCTAACCCGGATTGGGTGAAGATGGATGCAGAAGAGATCGAAGAGAAGATACTTCAGTTGTATAAAAGAGGAAAAACTCCTAGTGAGATAGGGGTTATACTTAGAGACCAGTACGCCGTACCGAACGTTCAATTGGCTACTGATAAAGACGTTACTGATATATTGGAGGAAAACGGAGTCTATCAAGATTTTCCACAGGATCTACTAAACCTTATGGAGAAAGCTGTCAACCTTAGTGAACATCTAGAGGAGAATTCGAAGGACTTGAAGAACAAGAGAGGTCTTCAACTGGTTGAATCAAAGATAAGAAGACTAACAAAGTATTATAAGGAAGAAGGAAAGATACCTGAAGAGTGGAAATATTCACTAGATGTAGCCGAGATGCTCACACAATAATCAAAGTAGGGGAGGGAATGTGGTAGAATTACCGAAAGGGCTAGAAAAAAAATACGAATCCGCTTTGGGGATTTTAGATTCTTATGATAAATTCAGGATCATATCACATTATGATGGAGATGGAATATCGGCAGCATCCGTTTTAGCACTCACATTGATGAGGGAAAATAAGGGATTCCACGCTAGATTCGTCAGTAAAATTCCAGAGAATTTACCTAAAGACCTTCCGATCATTTTAACAGATATAGGTAACAGCCATCTAAGAAGGATCAAGGATATCGATGAACCTGTGATAGTTTTAGATCATCACAAGGTAGATGAAAGCATTGAAAGTGAAGATGATGAGCACGTATATATCAACCCTCATGATCACGACATCGATGGTTCCAGCGAGGTGAGCGGAGGCACACTAGCACTGCTCCTTTCTGAGCTCTACGATAAAAAGAACGTTTCTCTGTCTCTATACGGTCTAGCCGGGGCTGCTGCGGACAAGCAGAACTTGAACGGTTTCAAAGGTATGAACAGTTCACTGCTAGATGAGGCATTAGAAAGGGAAGAACTGATCGAAAAGGAGGGACTTTTCATAGACGGTGAGGATATCAAAGAAGCTCTGATGAAGGCCGGTGATCCCTATTTTCCAGGGATATCCGGTAGAAAAAAAGATATCGAACAGATCTTAGAAGACCTAGATATAGATCCCGAAACACCAGTCGAGGATATACCTAGCAAAGCTGAAAGGAAGCTGAACACCCTACTCGTAGTCTCTTTAATCGAAACAGATATCCCGTCACAGGTGATAGAAAGTATCAGAGGATGCCACTACATCTCCAATAGATACGGGACCTCTGTAGACATACTTTATAAACTTCTAAATTCCGCCGCACGTACAAAACAAGCAGGGTTGGGTATGTCGATCTGCCTTGGAGACAAAGATGCTTTGGAAAAAACCAAGGAGATACGTAAGACCTACAGGGAAAAGATGGTAGAGAGGTTACAGGATTTAGAAGAGGAAGGTCCAACGGAAAAAGTTAACATCCAATATTTCTTCGAGGAGAAGAAGGAAAGGAAAGGAGAATTAGCCGGGCTCGCTATGCTTTATATCTTCGACCAGAGTAAACCCACATTGGGGATATGTGAACTCGATGATGATATAGATATCTCAGCTAGAGGTACTAGAAAATTGGTGGATAAGGGACTGGATCTTGGTATGCTGTGTCGGGAAACCGCTAAAAAGTTCGATGGACGTGGAGGCGGACACGATATCGCCGCTGGTGCTACGGTCTCAAAGGAGTACAAAGATGACTTCCTAGATGATTTCGATAGAAGGGTGGCTAAAACATTAGATAAGAGTTAAAAAGCGACCGAAAATAATAAGATAGGGGGCGCTTTTCTTGAAATGTTGATATATATGGTGATATGCAACCAAATATTTTCGGAAAGAGCTAAATCCATGAAAGCCTCCGAGATTAGAGAACTGCTGAAGTTAACGCAAAAACCCGGCATAATCTCTTTTGCAGGAGGATTACCAAATCCAGAGGCCTTTCCTGTAGAAAGCACTAGAGAACTGATCAACGGAATCTTGGACGATATACCGGAAAGTGCACTACAGTATGGTTCTACCGAAGGGATCACACCTTTGAGGGAGATACTGGCGGAGAGGATGACAAAAAGAGGCATGGATGTGGACAAAGATAATATCTTGATAACACACGGTTCACAACAAGCTCTGGACCTTCTAAGTAAGATCTTACTCGACCCCGGCGATACTATCGTCGTCGGTTCACCAACATATCTTGGGGCCACTGGTGCTTTCAGAGCTTTCCAAGGTAATATGGAAAGTGTTCCGGTAAAAAAAGATGGTATGGATATGGATCTTCTAGATGAAAAATTGACGGAACTAGAAGGTAAGGGATGCAAACCTAAATTCGTGTACCTGGTCCCGACTTTCCAGAATCCTTCGGGTGCTACCATACCCGGTGATAAAAGGAGGAAATTACTGGATATAGCGTCTAAACACGACGTTTTAGTGGTAGAAGATTCACCTTATTCTTACCTTCGTTACGAAGGGTCTCCACAACCCCATCTGATGTCCCTGGACAGTGAAGATAGAGTCGTTAGACTTCAAACATTCTCTAAGATCCTAGCACCCGGATTTAGGATAGCCTGGTGTGTCGGTCCGAAAGACTTCATCGATAAGATGGTCATCGCCAAACAGGCCACTGACTTATGTACGAATCCATTCGGGCAGTACGTAGCTTACAAATACATATCTGAAGGAGTTCTCGATGAACACCTGGAGTATATCAAAAAGTTATACGATGAGAAAAGACTGACCATGCTGGATGCCATGAAAGAACACATGCCGGATTACGTTGAATGGAACAGACCTAAAGGAGGTATGTTCATATGGGCAAGGCTGCCCGAGAACATCGATACCCGGGAGATGTTCGAAAAGGCTATCGAAGAAAAAGTAGCCTACGTAGTCGGCGACGCTTTTTACGTAGAAGAGGACGGACACAATACTATGCGTTTGAATTTTACACATTCTTCCGAGGAAGAGATACGAACCGGTATAGAAAGATTGGCCAACGTGATCAGGGACGAGGTCAAATTGAAGGAAGAAGAGGGAGAGATCAAAGAAACGCTTATCACACCCTAGGATGGTACTTCATTAGATTCTCTGAAACCCTTTCACTTTGTATCTTTTTCTTGTTTTCAATGATCCCATCTCCGGTGATCAAAGTTATGTTATCGATCCAGGATATCTTTTCAAAATAATCGTTGTGGATCGTAACGTCGAGGTCAGTTTCCCAGACCTCTTTGGGATCATGCTGTTCTTCAAAGTGAAGAGGGATACCTTTGGGAAGCACCTTCGATATGTCTGAAACCACATAAACAGGTTTTTTAAGGTATAGGCAGACAATGGCTGCGGTACTGGTGCCCGTTTTATTCGTGAAACCTTCTTCAGAAAGGGAGTCACTACCCACAAGAAAAGCATCGACGTCAAGCAGCATATCGTGAACTGCAGAGTCCGGGTAGAAATCAACTTCCACACCTTTCCCATGAAGTATCTCGGCGGTCTTCCTACCCTCGAATAAAGGTCTAGATTCCAGAACGGACACCTCTTCGATATCTTTTAAAACATCGATCACCGTAGAACTGTAGCTCAATGTCCCCACATGCGTGAAAGAACTCAATAGGTCGAGAGCGTTTTTTACAGCTCTTTTTTTAGATCGTTCGACCTCTAAAAGGTAATCCCTGATGTTCTCACGATGCTTACCCTCTTCAACTGCCTCGAAAGTTCTGTTAGCAAGATTCACAAGGGGTGACATAGAATATCGGTTCTGGACCAGTTCGACAGCGTACTCTTCAGCTGCTTCTCCATTCAACTGAATAATACTCTCACCGGCTTCGAAAAATAGCTCAGAAGCACCTTTCTCAGTGTCTTGAACTATATCTTCAGCTGCTCGAAACTTCATATAAGCAAAATTTCCGGATGATTATTTAGTTTTATCTAAACGTTCCCTCACCTTTACAGCCAAATCTGGTCTATCGGTGATCATCCCTTTGACGCCCCTCCTGAACAACTTTTTCATAAGTTCCACTTCGTTTACAGTCCATACGTAAACATCTCTATCCATGGACGCCATCCTTTTCAAGAAGAAAAGTGTGAGTAAGTGATGGTTGGGTGATACGAAATCGGCTCTACATCTCTTCAGCCTCCCACCGGGAAATAATTCGGATAAGCGGGTCCTTATCTTGTTTTCAGGCTTTTCTAAACCCAACAAGAGACCGGCTTGGATCTCGGGGTCATATCCTTTGATGGTTTTAACGGTCCTATCCGAGAACGATTTCATGAAGAACTGGTCAGGCTCTAGATGACTTTTTACAAGATCCACCACTTCGGTTTCGTATCCCTCTTCCTTGAGTTCTATATCCAACCCGACTTTACCTTTACATACATGTATTACATCTTCCACCAGTGGTACCTTAAATCCTCTGCTTTCAGATATATCGAGCAGTTCGGGATATGTCAAACGCGATATCTTTTTTCCTTTTATAGAAGTGTCATGGAACGCTACTAACTTACCCTCCTGGGTCTTCCTGATATCGAATTCAACCATATCCGCACCCACCTCTATGGCTTTACGGAATGATCCAATGGAATTGTCGAATTCCACTAAGGCGGAGGCGCCTCTGTGTGCGATTATCTTACAATCCATCTACTTGCCTCACATATATCTTTTTAAAAAAGATACGATCCTCTTTTTATATTCTTTTGGAGTCGATCGGATCGATCTCACATGCTCGGCCTCCGTTATCCACAGGGTTACCTCGTCATTTTTTTGTTTATTTATCTCATAAAAAGACCGTATCTCATCCACCTCGATGATAGGATCGTTCTTACCTCCGATAAGCAACAATGGTTTATCGATTCGATCAGAAAAATCATACATATCTGGATGTTTTATACCGTAAAGTAAACGACTTACAGGTTTTATAAAGTGATACAGAAATGGAGGGAGTCCAGTAAAGTACTTAAGACTGCGGGAGAAGGTAGAGTCGGGGTTCATGGGAGGACTGTCGGCAACGCTACAATCTATCCTTTCATCCGATGCTAGTCCTTTGATAGCTACCATAGCCCCCATGGAGTAACCGACCACCCCTATCTTTTCACATCCCTTGGGATGGTTCTTTTCTAACCAATCCATCGAAGCTTCTAGGTCTAGATATTCCTTGTCACTGAAAGTACATCTGTCGCCCCCGCTCACACCATGTGCTCTAAGATCTATAAAGATTAGATTATAGGGTTCATCTTTTAATATGTCTAAAAGAGGCTTCATGTACACGTCATACCATCTGCTAGCCGTGTAGCCGTGAAGGCATATCAAAGTTTTATGGCTGTCTTTATCCATCCACCATCCCTTTATGTTCACACCGTCTTCAGTGATGAAAGACACTTCTTCGTACTCGATATCGAGATCACCGGGATCCCAGTCTCCTACAGATCTCTCTGGTCGGGTCATCTTATGGGATATGAAAACTATGAAAGTCAGGAAAATCAGTAATAATAGTAATACTACTATCAAAGTCATCAAAAGCATCATTCTTCCTCCAGTTCATGGAGTGTCCAGATCAACGGAATCGATATCCATGCTAGTACCGCTGCAAATGGGAACAACAGCAGGTAATTGCCACCGGCTAGATCAACAACAAGACCTCCAAGAACCGACGCTATCAATATAGGTAGGGCCTTAGTGGCTTCGAACACACCATAATATCTACCGTTGAATACCTCTTTCTTGTATTTTGTGAGCAGGTCCCCCACCACAGGAAAGGATGCGGCCAGTACGGCTCCCCACCCTATACCGGCGAACAAGAGTGCTAAGAATATCTGAGTTTTTGTGGTTATTATCCAGCCGAAGGAAAGAGGCAGGGCTAACATAGCGGCGCCAGCGATTATACCGATGCGTCTACCGATCTTATCGTAGATATATCCCCCAGCTAATGATCCCCCCAGGACTGTAAAATTGAAGGCCGCCATGGCGTACAGACCAAAAGAGTGAACTTGATCTACGCTTGCTTGAGAAGCATCACCATGTATCATGTAAGCTACTATTCCAAAAAGAAATACAGCAATTAACTGATAGCTCATCCAAAGTAATATCTGGGCAGTATAGAAATTAAGAAAATTCTTATCTTTTACAACGCTTTTCAAATAAGTCTTCAACTTCTGTGCTGGTATGTTTTCAGGCCTTTTAGGTTCTTTGACTCTGAAATATGTAAAGACAGCTGCAAGGACCAAAAAGATCGCAGTGAGTACGAACATGATATATTGGATTGAACCACCATATACCGCGATCACATACCCGGACAATCCAAAAAGCACTAGGTTTCCGGCCCACTCTCCGAGTGTTATGAATCCACTGCTTTTCCCCCGGTCCCCGCTGGGTATCAGTTCCGGCATAAGAGCTCTGAACTGACTGATATATGAATACATGGCAAAATAGAATATCGCCACTACTAGTGTGAAGATCCACAAGGGTGCTCCTAAGGTGTAGCTCGTGTATATCATCAATGCAAAGATACCTGCCAGTATGCCCCCGGCTAGTATGAACGGTTTTCTACGTCCATTTTCCGATCTATATGTATCACTCATGTAACCCAGTAATATCGGTATCAACAACCCCATAAGTCCCTGCAGACTCAGAACTGATCCACGTATAAATGCAGATTCTGTGTAATGACTGAGTAGAGGAAAGGTGAATCCTTTGTTTAAGGCAAAACCAAAGCCTCTACTAAATCCAAGAAAGGCTAGGGTAAAAACTACACCTTTGTAAAATCCTCTTTTCTTCAATGTATCGATACTCTATCTATATTTTAAATATAAATATTCGGGTGAAGAGTTCGAAGATTTCAACACAAATACTTCCTTTGACTAAACAAGCCTGAAACTACAAACGAGTTCAGCTGGTGTTAAGCTTTTTCAAAACTGGTATTATATGGTCACCTATATCGGGATTTGAATAACTTTTACTGAATCCCAATCCTCAGTAACAAGCTTCGGCTATCGATTGTAAACCACAGTAGAGGGCATCCCCTCCATCTCTGAATCAAAAAAACCTATGGGATGCCTGATTTATTCATGGTTTGGCGTCTTTTAGGTATCCGTCATCACCTTTTTAATCATCCTTACCGATACCGATGTATGGTCTATACTCGAACGAGCGGAGAAGCAAGGAATGGGCATGTTATTTTAGTCCATGGTCTAGGAGAGCACTCCAGGAGACATCACAGGTTGATAAACAGGTTGGAAAAAGAGGGTTTTAGAGTCCACGTTTTCGACTGGCCGGGACATGGGAGATCCCCCGGTAAGAGGGGAGATGCAAGTATAGAAGAGACACTAAAGATCATCGATTACATGGTAGATAACATAGATGAAGAACCGTTCCTGTTCGGTCACAGTCTAGGCGGGCTGACCGTTCTGAGGTACGCTGAAAAAAACCCGGGTAAAATAAGGGGCGTGATCTCATCATCGCCTGCACTGCAAAGATCTAAAGATATGTCACCTATAGCAATCAAAGTACTATCTGTCTTATCCTATCTGTTACCATGGGTGACAGTATCCAACGGCATCGATATAAATGATCTCAGCAGGAGTGAAAAAGCGAAACAAAGATACCGCCGAGACAGCATGGTTCACGATAGGATCTCTTTAAGACTTGCAATGGATCTTTTTCACAATATGGATAGGGTACATGAAGAAAAAGTCAGATTAGAAGTCCCGATTTTGATCTTAGCAGGGACCGCCGATAAGGTAACACCAATCGGGGGTAGTGAACGATTTATCGCTGGTTTAGATGTCGAAGATAAAGAACTCAAAACATTCCAGGGCGCCTTTCACGAGATATTCAATGACCCAAAATGGAAAGTAGAATTCCACGATCATATCCTGAGATGGTTAGATCATCGATCTTGAATGCTCTCAACTCTTCTAGTAGCGATTATGTCGACGGGGAGACCGCAGACGTTTTCTATCAATCTATCACCAAATCTCACAGGCGCTTCTACTTCCTTCTGACTTAAAGCCGTCATAACATCCCGTATTTTCTCTTTAGATACGGGTTCGCTGGTCTTCACGGATACGGTTGGAAAATCACCACCAGTACACTTTACAACGCTCATCACCGTCCTTTTAGGTGACGATACCTCCTGCTCAGCATACTCTCGACCGTTTTCGCAGGCATATCCTTTGATCTCAGTTATATCTCCCCCCTCTTTTACTACTTTAACCTCACATCCCAAGGGGCACATTATACAAACTATAGAATGTTCATCGGTCGTCTTTTCAGTCATCTTTCCACCTCGATAGTCATCCCATCCTCGAGCCTTCCTAAGTCCTCTTTGGAAATCTCAAGTCTTATCATCTCACCCGGATTGACCGAGGTGGTCTTTATCTTTTTATCGATATCAGCGATCATTATCTTAACATTGGGCTCCGGTTTTTCCACCCGTCCGTATAGTGTTACATCTTTTTCTCCACTCACATGATGAGGAACTATGAACTTCACATTCCTACCTCTTTTTATCTCGATCCATTCCTTCGAAGGTATGCCGTCTTTCTCGATGAAGGTATCTACTCCCTCTGCGGCCCTTTCCCCCTGATAAGCTGCAAAATCAACGTAATCATTTATTGCAAGAACGTTTCCAGCGGCGAATATTCCGGGTACACTAGTTTCCAAAAATTCGTTCACTTTAGGTCCCTGTGTTTCAGGATCTATCATCACGTTCAATCCCTCGATGTTCTTAGTATATGGGATCAGTCCAGTTGCCAATGCTACAGTATCACATCTGAAGGTCTCTCTCGTCCCCGATACAGTATCCAACTCGTCGTCTACATCCATGGTCAGAACCTCCTCCACCCGCTGTTCACCCTTTATCTTTTTTACAATTTTATTCGTATAAAGAGGTATATCAAAATCGTGTAGACACTGAACAACATTTCTAGTAAGACCACCTGGGTAGGGCAGCATCTCGAAAACCCCTACGACTTCGGCCCCTTCAAGGGCGAACCTTCGGGCCATGATAAGACCGATATCGCCAGAACCGATTATAACGACTCTTTTTCCCGGCATGACCCCATATATATCCATCAACGTTTGTGCTTCACCAGCAGTGAATACACCGTTCAATCTGTCACCCTGTATACCAGTCTCGAAACGATGCCTTTCCCTAGCTCCTGTAGAATAAATTATAGTTTTAGTGTCAAAGGAAAATACTCCGTCCGGGGTTATCACGTTCACTCCCTTTTTCAGATCGGACTTGTTCTCTATGGAAGTCACGTGTGCCTCAGTCAAAGATTCTACGTCCACTTCATTCAATCTTTCGATCAACCTTTCAGCGAACTCCGTGCCGGTCAAATTCTCATCGTAGTAGAAGTTACCAAAACCCGGATGCGTACACTGTAAAGGTATACCTCCGATCTTCTCCTTATTCTCGATGATCAATACATCCAATCCCAATTCAAAACACCTGACAGCAGCAGCGATACCAGCAGCACCGGCACCGACAACTATCGTATCAAAAACATTCTCTTCCAAGTCAATCACAACTCTCACCCCTCTGTAGAACCTTCACATCTCCTATACCGTAAGATGTACCCTTTTCAGCTGTATCTATATCCCACATATTAATATCAAGTTCCTCAGAAAGCACTTTCGCGATCCTGGTCCGGCAGTAAGAACCCTGGCAGAAACCGAATAGAGCTAAAGTCCGGAATTTTATGCTGTCTAAAGAGACATCATCACCAAGTTTTAGTACCCTATCTACCGCCTCTTTGATCTCAGCTTTGGTGACCTCTTTACACATACAGACCACCTTTCCGTAATCAGCGTCTTTCTTTATCATCTCCTGTTTTTGCCTATGGTTAAGATCGGTAAATCGAGTTATACCCTTCCGAACCGGTTCCCAATCTTCCTTCTTTTCTAACCCCATATCCAACTGTTCTTTCAATATCCGTTCAACCTTGAAAGCTATCGCTGGGGCAGCTGTCAAACCAGGAGATCTAATCCCGGCGACATTGATGAAACCAGAGATCTCGTCGTAATCTCGGATGATATACTTGCCTTCCGGAGGTTCGGGCCTTAACCCTGCAAAGGTCTTCGATATCCTTTTTCTATCGGGCAACTCGTCTAACAGTCCTTTCGAGTGCTCCCAGATAAAATCTAGACCCTCTTCAGATGTGGATCTTTCGTCTTTGCTGTCTTGGGGAAGATCCTCTGCCGTCGGTCCCAACATGAGATTCCCCTCGACGGTTTGAACTGCATAAACTCCTTTTGTTTTTTCAGTAGGAGTCGGATGGATTACCCTTTCAGGTTTTTCTTCAACATCCTCATCGAAAAGATAGTATTCTCCCTTTCTAGGTATTATCTCGAATTCATCTACACCCACCATGGAAGAAATCTCGTCGGCGAACAGACCCGCGGTATTGATGACCATATCAGCTTCGATCTGGCCTTTGTTCGTTTTCACTAACTCGACTTCGCCTTCATCCAAGACGATATCCTGGACACAGGTATCAAGATGCACGTCCACTCCATTATCCACAGCATTCTCTACCAGTGCTATGACCGCTTCCCACGGGGCTAAAACACCAGCTGTCGGGGCCCACAAAGCGTACTCCACTTCTTTGGATACCATGGGTTCTAAATTCCTCAACTCTTCCTTCCCGATTATCCTTAGTTCCGGGACACCGTTTTTTTTACCGATCCTCAGATAACCCTCGAGTGTTTCTTTTTCTCTATCGTCCTTAGCGAGCATCAATTCTCCGGGCCAATCTACTGGTATGTCAAGTTCTTCTGTCCACTCGTGCCACAACCTGTTCCCCTTAACACATAATTCAGCCCTGAGTGGATACCTTTGCGGATCGTCTTCGTGACCAGGATGGATAATGCCGGTATTGGCCTTGGTAGCACCCCAGCCTACGTCGATCTCCTTTTCGAGCAGTTTCACTTCGATCCCTTGGTATCTACTTAAAACCCTAGCTATCGCAGAGCCGGTTATGCCCGCTCCGATCACCACTATATCAGACATCTCAAAAACCTCCCTCGCCGCTACTTCTTTCCCAGTTCAGTGACCTTTTAACAGCTTCTTTCCAGCCCCTGTATATCCGGTCCCTTCTTTCTTCACTCATCTCGGGTTCGTAGATCTCGTCTACCTTCCACAATCTCCGCAGTTCATTTTTATCCTTCCAAATACCTGCTTGAAGTCCGGCCATGAACGCAGCACCGAGTGATGTAGTTTCCAGACAACTAGGTTTGAGCACTTTCTTACAAGATATATCTGCCTGGAACTGCATCAAAAACTCGTTCTTAGCTGCGCCTCCATCTGCTCTTATCTCTTTGACTTCTACTCCCGATTCCCCTTCCATCACATCTAAAATGTCCTGGGAGAGGTATCCCATAGCTTCCAAAGCCGCCTTGGCAAGGTGGGACTTGCCGGTACCTCTTGTCATCCCAACGATAGTTCCTCTAGCATACTGATCCCAGTGTGGTGCCCCCAGACCTACGAATGCGGGTACGAAGTACACATCTTCACTGTCTTTAACAGACCTTGCCAGTCTTTCTACTTCATCGAGTTCGTCGATGATGCCCAGTGAATCTCTCATCCATTCGACTCCGGCACCAGCGATGAAAACACTCCCTTCAAGAGCATACTCGACCTGGCCGTCGATACTCCAAGATATAGTTGTCAGCAGATTCTCTGAGCTACAGATATCCGTCCCTGTGTTCTTTAAAAGAAAACATCCTGTCCCATATGTATTCTTGACCATACCCTTATCGAAACAGGCCTGACCGAAGAGAGCCGCCTGTTGATCACCTGCACATCCACAGATCGGGATCTCCCTTCCGAACAGTTTCTCTTCAGTATGCCCATAATATCCGGATGACTCTTTGACCTCTGGAAGTATATGATATGGGACCTCAAAGATATCTAGCAGGTCGGGATCCCACTCAAGGTCCTTTATGTTGAACAACATAGTCCTAGATGCGTTGGACGGGTCGGTTGCATGGATCCTACCTCCTGTCAACTTATATATCAAAAAGGAATCGATGGTCCCGAACAGGGCTTCTCCTTTCGAGACTTTTTGTCTGAGCGTTTTATCGTTATCTAAAAGCCATCTGATCTTAGGTGCTGAAAAATACGAATCCGGGATCAAACCAGTTCTTCTCTTGATAATCTCGTAGTACTCGTCCTTTATCTCTTCTACAAGGTCAGATGTACGTCTATCCTGCCACACTATCGCATTATGAACAGCTTTTTCATCATCCTTATCCCACATCACTGTGGTCTCACGCTGATTTGTTACTCCTATAGCTACTAATTCATCTAAATCTATTCCCGCATCCTCTATCGCCTCTTTAGCAGATCTCAACTGCATCTCCCATATCTCATCTGGATCATGCTCAACCCAACCCGGAGCAGGCAAATATTGTTCAAAGGAGTTCTGCCCCCTTCCGATAACCCGGCCCATCTTATCGATCACGAAAGATTTCGCACTGGTCGTACCCTCATCGAGTGTTAATATGTAAGATCCTGTTTTAACCATCTATCTAGGATGTGAAACTCCGTATAAAAATCTTGATATATCTAACAAATGTAGTGCATCGTTTCCATTATCCATGACTTTAAGTTTCACCCTATTAATGTAGATTATATACTCCATAGATAGTTATATACTCCATAGATAGAGTATATACCACAAATAATACCAAAAATCTTAATACTCATATTCACAATGATTCAAGGGCATGTTAGGTTTGAGATTATGTAAACAGAGGAGCGGATGCATGTCAAACTTATATCATCGTACTAAATCTAATGTCGGAGGATAATCCATGTATTACGGTAAAGTTAAAAAGAAAGTAAATCTGCTAGGTAATCCTGCTGTGGGGAAGACATCACTTATCCTCAGATTTGTAAAAGATGTGTTTGGTGAGAAGTATCTCAAAACGATCGGTACGAGTTTCTACGCTAAGGATGTAGAGGTGGTAGGTGCTTCGGTTAAATTGATAATACAGGATGTGATGGGGGAAAAATCTTATGAAGCCGTACATAAATCCACATTCAGATGGTCATCTGGGGCCATCTTCGTTGCAGACGCTACTAGAAAAGAAACTTTGGATGATATCTTTACCTACTGGATTCCAAAATACAAAGATATTGCAGGCCAGAACAACCCGATCGTACTCGCAGTAAACAAGATGGATCTCGATGACTTGGAGATCACAAAAGATCAAGCTTTAAAAGAAGCGCATACTGCTATCGATCATGTCCTTTTCACCTCCGCAAAGACCGGAAAAGGTGTAGATAACGCTTTCCACGAACTAGCTTCAATGGTTCTCTTCAACATGCCAAAGAAAGCAGAAGGCTTGGATCAATATCTATCTAAACAATCCCTGGTCACTCCTAAAGATCTTTTAGGCGGACTTTTTATTCTATCATCCAGTTTAGAAGACCTTGATTACTCTGAACTTGAGAATATGTTCAACAAAAGTGATATAGATAGGTTCGGCCTGGAGAAGAAAGTACCGGAAAAAAAGGTTTTATCTTTTGCCGGAAGGATCAAGAGATGGTGTGAATCTGAAGGAAATAAAAGCGGGGTCAAAAAGATAGATTCACTTATCAAACGTTATAAAGAATAGAAGTTGTTAACCAAGTTGTTAACCAAGTTGTTAACCAAGTTGTTAACCATAAGGTGAACTTGACTCGATATGTAATAAGTTATCCAAAAAAGTGCATAAATTATAAATTTCAACGATTCCATCTTTGTATGATAAAGTATGGCGGTTATCAATAATACGGCCTTAGAAAGGGGTATCCATGGATATCCTATACTCTTTGAACATATATCATTCATTAAAAACCTCAAAGGAAAGGGGCGATCATATGGATGATTTAAGAGATATGATCTTACCTTTTTTGATAGTCATATTTCTAACTATTCAGTTCCTACCTTTTGGAGTGACATCAGATGTGGATACAGAAGAACCTTTATTTGATGAAACCTTTCAAAGTAATCAATACTACCTTCGGGATGCTGAGATCACAGCACCGTATAAAGAGTTAAATATGACTGCGGGTACCCACGGTGCATCTTCAAACTGGACTGTCGATGGACCGGGTGATTATACGTTTGCCTATGCCTGGGCAACGGAAACTATGTCGGAGAGTGTTTCGGTGGACGGATTGTGGAATTTTACCCTCTATATCGAAAAACCCATGACCACTTCCTTTGACCCTGCAGTCAAGGCGGATGTATATACTTACGATGGAACAGAAGAGGAGCTTCTCCACGAAGGTACATCATCTATCCAGATAGATCAAACAGGGATAGGTGAATACGGATGGTCGGAAGACGTTCCCACCCCAACTTTCGTAGGAGAAGGAGAAAGGGTCGTCGTCAAATTTGTACTCGACGCCTCTGAGGCCCCTGAAGTAGAGTACTTGGATCAAGAGGAAGAATTAGACCTGCAGAATGGAAGTGCATCAGGTTTCCCAGAGAATGCTACTGAAGGGAACCCTTTTACATTAAGTGAAAATGCTACAGAGACCACTACGCACAATGAAACTAGGTACCTAAGGGGGGTGGAAAACGAAACAACCGTTAACGACCTCACTGGATATTCTTTGGGGGCTGAACAATCAAACGTAATGCAGCAGTCCGAATCGATGGACCCGGGATACGATTATCAACTATGGGGTATAAGAGCCTGGGTGAGACACGAGAACGGGACCGAGAGCGAGATCACTCCGGGGCATGCAGTGGCCGTAGTCAACAGAACGGGAGGTGGATCCGGGATGCAAAATAACACGTGGGACTGTCCAGAAACTAGTTTATCGCCTACGGATTCGATAGTTGTCAGGCTTTATCAAAATAGGACTAATGAGGAGCCACCCTCTCCTCCTTCCAACCTTGTTGGAAATTTCACCACTGAACAACTTAATGCATCTCAGTTAGATACTTCTACTTGGACCGTCCATTATTACACATCTAGAGGGGGGACGGGTAATAATTTCGTCCGTTGGGGCGATCCCGATCACAATACCTCTATCGAGGGATTTAATTGGAGCAACCACAATGGATATCAACTAGATGCACGTATGGAGATACGTGATATCCCCTCTGCTGAGTCCCGTATTCTAGAATATAAGATAGACAGTGATCAAGCTGAATTTGAACTTCGCCTTTCCAACGATGGAGGGGGCACATATAATACCATCCAGGACGAGATCACTTCTGGTGAGTTTTCTAGAACTCTCGGACAGGATGAGATAAGTGAAGGAGCCGTCTACCTTCAGATGAATGACAAAGGTATTAATGATGAGATCGGACACTCTGTGGAATTAGATTACTTTCGAGTGCGTTCACAAAACAATATCTCTCTTCACTGGAACTATCCTGCTGCGGAGTATGCAAGCCAGCTAGAATTTCCTATAGAATCCTCAGAAGAGATACCTCCTCCTGAGGTCACAAATGTATCAGCTGATCCCAGTGTTCAGACTGCTGGGGAGGACACCAACATATCATGCGATGTGACTTCAGACCTCGGTCTAGATGAGGTGCGGGTAAACGTCACACATCCAGATGGAACATACATGAATGTCAGCATGTCTCAAAGTTCTGAAGTCAACTGGTATTTAATTGATGCTTTTGAGTTATCAGGGACCTATAACTATTCGATATTTGCTAGAGATGTAGATGGTAGAGGGGGACAATCCACAGGACATACGTTCGAGGTGGAACCCGCAGAGGTATCTTACGTAGATATCGATCCATCAGAGAATCAGACCATCTCAGCCGGAGATACGATAGACTTCGAAGCAGAAGCTTATGACGAATTTGATAACCTGATAACCGACGAAAATACCTCTTTTACCTGGGAAAGCACCGACGAAAGAGGATTATTCGACGAGACCACAGCAGGCGGTCACTATGTAACGGCTACTTATGAGGGGGTACAATCCGATATGGTAACTATCATAGTGGAGCCTTCCGATGCAGAAAAGATAGAGGTCAGGCCTGATAATACAACCGCCCAAGCTGGTAATACTCAGTCTTTTTTTGCAGAAGCTTATGATGAATACGGAAATAGTTTTAACATCACGAACCAGACAGAATTCACCATCGAAGACGAAGCGAAAGGTGTTTGGTTTGAGAACGTATACTCCTCCGAGATAGCAGGGACCTGGAACGTGACCGGGTCTTACCAGGATCTTTTAGATAGAGTAACCCTAAAGGTTGAACCGCCTAGTGTTGACCATATTCGTGTGTCTCCTGAATCCTCGAATATTACAGCTGGTGAATCTTTGAGTTATGATGCTACGGCCTACGACGAATTTGGTAACTATATCGCCGATGTGAGTGCTTATACCGAATGGGATATCGACGAGGGGGCCGGGGGATTTTGGGATGGGGATGAATACACCTCTGAGTTCTTAGGGTCATGGACCGTCAATGGTACTTACGGTGATTCTCAGGACGATGCATCTCTTGAAGTCGGACCTGGGCCAGTATATGATATAGCAATAGAACCTCGGGAGTGGACCGTAGATGCAGGTGCTAGTGTGGAATATACTGCAATATCCCAGGATCGTTTCGGAAACCCCATAGAGGATGTGACCGAAAACGTATCATGGAACATCGAATCGGGGGCAAATGGCAGCTGGAATGAAAACATCTATACCTCCTGGTCAACGGGAACGTGGACGGTGACCGCAAGTTCACATCCGTATTCCGACACGGCACTCCTTCATGTAGAATCGACCGACTTGGACCCAACCAAATTTGAAATCGTTAAGGTCTCAGGTGATGAGCAGCGCTGGACTGCTGGAAATGAACTAGAAGAGCCTTTGGTCGTAGAGGTCCGGGACGACTTCGACAATCCCGTGGGTAAAGGATGGAGGGTATGGTTCAATATCACTACAACCGGGTTGGACGGTGATGGAGAATTGAAAGGAAAATCTCCCGTTTTAACAGATGAGAACGGTCAGGCTCACATAAGGATGATATTGGATAGTGCTCGTGGAAGGAACAACGTCAGTGCAGAGATAATCGGTAATGACGGATCAAAACGGACGGTGTTCACAGTCTTGGGTACACTTCCAGATATGGAAGCTCAACTATCAACCAATGTTGATGAAGCAGCCTCAGGAGATATAGTTGTCTTCGAGGTACAGATAGAAAATGTAGGTACAGAAAGGGCTTCAGACCTAATAGTGTTTTTTGAATTACATGATAAACTATCGTACGACAGCGATACTAGTGATGTAGAGCCCGTCTTGGATGAGGGGGTCTACGTATGGCATTTCAATGATGTCGGGGTGGATACTCACCGGTTCGATATCGTCTGCAAAGTTTCAGATCAAGTAAGAGAAAAACATGTCATCCAAACCGCCCTTGAATTGGAATATACTGATGCCCAAGGTGGAGGGATGCCAGATACGGTATCTAACGAGGTCTCTTTAGAGATAGATGCGACATTATTAGAGAAGATATATTGGCCGCTGCCTTTGATACCTCTGATACTTATACTCATTGGAGCTGCTTGGTACGTCTATAAAAAAGTAGAGGTCGAGGAAGTTTTCCTTATCCATGAATCCGGTATCCTACTAGCTCACAAAACCCAAAAAGACGAGTCGGGTATGGATGACGACCTTTTCAGCAGCATGCTCACCGCTATCCAAGATTTTATCAAAGATTCCTTTGAGGGGGAAGAAAATTATGGTATAAAACGCCTAGAATTCGGCGATAAAAAGATACTTGTGGAGAAAGGGAGGTATACATTTATCGCACTAGTCTATCAAGGGCGAGTGGTGAGGCCGATAGAGCAAAAGATGCAGTCCGTGTTAAAAAAGATCGAAACGGATTACGAGGAGGATCTAAAAAATTGGTATGGTCATGTTGACAGTGTAAGTGGTATCGATGAGTATCTAGATTCATTTTTTAAAAATTGATAGATAGCTATATACAATCACTATCGGAATCTGTCTTAACCCAAACCGATAAAGAAACCGATAACGTATTCTTTTGATGATCCTGATAAAAAAGGCGGACCAGTAATGTTTAATAACACCATCTTACATGGAGAATTATCGTATTATGAACAGTAATCACAATGCAGAAACGGAGGGGTCAACACGGCTGAATTAGCACTTTCAGACAGGATGAAATCTTATTTTGAAGACCTTGAGAACCGGGCAAAGAAGGCTTATGGGGTGGCTAGAAAAGCAAGGGGTAGGGGTTACGATCCGACCAAAGAAGTTGAGATACCGATGGCGGAGGACCTAGCATTGAGAGCACAGGAATTGACTGGGGTCCAGAACACCGCTGAGAAGATCAGAGAATTGAGTGAGGAATACGATCGAGAAGAAGTTTCTATACATATAGCTAAAGAGGTAGCTAACAGGGATGAAGGTTCCCCCAAAGAAAGATTAGAAGATGCGGTCAGGATCGGTCTCGCTGTTCTAACCGAAGGTATACTGGTAGCACCTTTAGAAGGTATAGGTGGATTAGATATCAAAGAGAATCACGACGGTTCCAATTATGTAGAACTTTCCTTCGCTGGTCCGATACGTTCAGCAGGTGGTACCGGTCAAGCTATGAGTGTACTTATAGCAGATGTGGTTCGAAGAGAATTAGGTATCGGCTCGTATAAAGCGACAACTGGGGAGATCCAAAGGTTCAAAGAAGAAGTACCTCTTTACAAAAAGACTAGAAGTCTACAATATACTCCGTCCGCTGAGGAGATCGAAGTCATCGTTGAAGGTTGTCCAGTCAGTATCAGCGGAGAGGGGACTGAAAGCGAAGAAGTTTCGGGAAATAGAAATCTCCCTAGAGTAGATACAAATCGGGTGAGAGGGGGAGCATGTTTGGTTCTCGCCGAGGGGATGTGCCTTAAAGCACAAAAGCTGAAGAAATACGTCGATAAATTGAACATAGAGGGATGGGATTTTATCGACGAGTACATCGGAAAATTCGCCACGAGTAAAAAAGATACAAAAGAGGAAAAAAAGGAAGGCATATCTCCAAATTACAAATATATCAAAGATACCATCGCCGGCAGACCGGTTTTCGGACACCCTAGCGTCAAAGGTGGTTTCCGGTTGAGATACGGTAGAAGCAGGACGCTGGGTCTAGCAGCCCTAGCGGTCAATCCCGCTGTCATGTATCTTACCGACGAATTCATGGCCTTAGGTACACAGATCAAGATCGAAAGACCTGGGAAAGCTGGGGCAGTAACTCCGTGTGACACTATAGAAGGGCCCACAGTACTGTTCTACGACGGGACCGTAAAAAGGATAGATGACGGGGAGGGGGCAAAAAAAGTCACTAATAAGGTTAAAGAGATCCTAGACATGGGTGAGATATTGATACCTTACGGCGAATTCCTAGAAAACAACCATCCTTTAGTCCCGGCTGCATACTGTCACGAATGGTGGACCCAGGAAACAGATTTAGATCTAGATGAAGATGAGATAACACCCGATAAAGCTATAGAACTGTGCAGAAAAGAAGGCTATCCACTACACCCAAAATATGTCTATCTTTGGGATTATTTAGATGTTTCAAAATTAAGAAAATTGAGAAACCTCGTGGTTGAACATTCTCGTATAGATGATGGTTTATACATCTCTAATGAAGATGAGATAAAAACGCTGTTGGAAGATATAGGCATTCCACATGAGATAATAGATGACGAGATCTATATCGAGATCTATCGACCATTTTTGTTCACTCTTGGGATCACAGAGGACTCGTTAGAACCGGTAGGAGGAAGTGAAAAAGAAGAACCCCTAGAATACTTATCAGAATTATCTGGGGTCAAGATCCGTAGTAAAGCACCTACCACGATAGGGGCTAGGATGGCTAGACCGGAGAAGACCAAAGAAAGGAAGATGAACCCTCCTGTACATGGACTATTTCCTTTAGGTAGCGCAGGAGGTAAACAGAGGTTGGTAAACAAAGCGGTGGAAAAGGGGATAATAGAAGTGAAAGTGAGTGCAAGGAGGTGTAATCAGTGTGGTAAAAGCGGGGCTCAGATCAGGTGTACCTGTGGGGGTAGGAGGGAGTTAGTGGAACAGAATATGGGCAATGGAGGTCCAAAAGAACAGAAATTAGATATGGCTGGTAAATATAGAGAGGCTTTACGTAACATTGGAGAAGGGGGGAACGTCAAAAGGGTGAAGGGTGTGAAAGGTTTGATGACAAAAGAGAAGACTCCAGAGGCTCTTGAGAAAGCGATACTCAGGGCAAAACACGATATCTGGGTCTTTAAGGATGGGACCTGCCGATACGATATGACAGACCTACCGGTAACGCATTTTAAACCCGATGAGATCGGTCTTACGGTCGATAAGGCTAGGGAACTGGATTACAATGAAGACATTCATGGGAAACCACTTGAAGAGCCGTGTCAGATA
>JAWOGF010000021.1:0-6280 GCA_046497075.1 Candidatus Saliniplasma sp. | reverse complement strand
ATAGGAACTACTTCTATCAATTCAAGTACGACCAGAGATGTAAAAGTAAGAGTCCTCGCCAACTCTGTGCTTATAGTAAGTCCATAAACGTAGAGTGATAAACAGATAGCCGTGACCCAGATACCTATCCATATTATCGAAAAGGTGAGGGTTCTATCGATGATATTTTCATCCCTACTCTTAGGTTTCCTTTTCATGATATCCTTTGAAGAAGGGTCCATCCCCAACGCCAATGCGGGTAAACCGTCCGTAAGAAGATTCACCCAAAGAAGCATGACCGCGGTAAGAGGTAGACCTAATCCTACTAGAGAAGCGATGAGTACTATCAACACCTCCCCGGCATTACCCGAAAGTAAAAGATTGACGAACTTTCGAATATTATCGAAGATACCCCTTCCTACTTCTATGGCGTCTTTAATAGTGGTGAAATTATCATCGAGAAGGATCATATCCGAAGCCTGCTGTGATACGTCGGTCCCTCTTTGACCCATGGCCGTACCTATATCAGATTCTTTAAGAGCCGGAGCGTCGTTCACCCCGTCTCCAGTCATTGCTACGACGTGTCCGTGAGATTTCAATGCCCTGAGTATTTGGACCTTATGAGTCGGTGAAACTCGTGCGAATATGTTTATACTCTTCACAATCTCTTTGAGTTCCTCTTCTGTCATCTCATCCAATCGTTTTCCTGTAACGACCTCTCCTGAAAAACCGAGCTGTCTCCCTATAGCACCGGCGGTTACAGCGTTATCCCCCGTGATCATCACTGTCCTGATGCCGGCGTTTCTGCACGTCTCTATGGCTTCTTTGACTTCCTCACGGGGAGGATCGATCATACCCTGAAGTCCCAGAAATACAAGGCCGGTCTCGATCTTATCCCCCTCGATACCCTCTATCTCCTCTTTCTTTTCTTTATCTTCAGTCCCTTTTAGAGTGATATCTTTGTAAGCCATCGCTAGGACCCGAAGGGCATCCTTGGCAAATCTATCATTGACCTCCAGGATCTCCTCTTTTTTAGCTTGATCTAATTCTTTTATATTGCCCTTCTCGTAGTAACGGTCACACTTTTCCAAGATCACTTCAGGAGCTCCTTTCATGAAAGCTATATCCTCATCGCCAGGACCATCATGTATAGTGGTCATCATCTTTCTCTCTGAGGAGAACGGGATCTCATCTATCCTCCTGAACTTCTTTTCAAGTTCCTCTTTCGATAAACCGGCTTTCTGAGCTGATTGGATAAGTGCTGCCTCCGTTGGATCGCCGATGACCTCACCGTTGGATATCTCAGAATCGTTGCATAGGGCTCCGGTCTGTAGTATCATCTTAAGATCATCTGGGTCAACATCTTTGTTATCCGATGTGAAGCTGTTCCTACCTGAATCACCGCTGGAAACATCGATCTCTCGTCCTTCAAAGAATATCTTCTTAACGATCATCTCACTTTCCGTTAAGGTTCCGGTCTTATCAGTACAGATCACATCTACCGAACCTAGCGACTCGATGACCGGCAGTCTTCTTACCAGCGCTTTCTTTTTCAACATCTTACGGGTTCCCAGAGCTAAAGTAAGTGTGACCACGGCGGGAAGGCCCTCCGGTACGGCAGCTACAGCCAAAGCTATAGCGGTGATGAACGAATCCAATGGATCTACATCCCTAAATAAAAGTATAGGAACAAGTCCGACACAGATAGCAAGTATCATCACCCCTAATTTCTTCCCGAGTTGATTCACTTCTTTTTGGAAGACTGTTTCTTCGTCCTCTACACTTTGAAGCTCTTTAGCGATGTTGCCTATCTCCGTTTTCATACCAGTACCCACGACGAGAGCTTCACCTCTACCATTAACAACCGTGGTCTGTTTATAGACCATATTATTTCTTTCAGCAAGGTCGATCTGACCCTCTAGAACATGATCCTTTTTGCTTACCGCCGTGCTTTCACCGGTAAGTGCAGATTCATCCACTTTGAGATACTGCTGCTCTATCAATCTAGCATCTGCAGGGACCGCGTCTCCCTGACTTAGAGATATGATGTCGCCAGGAACTAGTTGAGAAGAATCTATCTTCTTTTTCTTACCCCCTCTCTTCACCACCGCTTCCTGAGTTGCCATATCTTTAAGGGCCTGTATCGATTGCTCCGCTTTCCAATCCTGAACAAAACCAAAGATCCCATTAGCTATCACTATCGTTATGATAAGATAAGCATCTATGACGTGACCGACCGCGATGGAGATCACTGCGGCTGCTATCAGTATCCAGATGAGAAAATCTTTGAACTGCTCTAGCAATATCTGGAAGGGGGAGATCCCTTCTTCTTCTTCTATCTCGTTCCTCCCGTAAGATTCCAATCTGTTTTTTGCTTCGTGCCCCTCTAAACCCTTTTCCGTGGTATCTAACCTTTTATAGATATCATCGAGAGGTATTGAATACCAATGGTCTTTCATTTTGGCCTCAAAATAATTAGAAAGCACTTATTAAATATTTTAGTATGATGTTTTGAAAGTGAACTTTATGTAAAAATAATCGTTTCGATCATGAAAAATTTTATCTGGATGATGGTTAGTATTAATTTCTCAATATCGTCTTTCGTTTTTTGGGTAAATTTGATTAAGAATCGATGCTTCTCGATATACGATGAAAGAAGGGGCAGATAAGTCTGAAGAGTACTCATTGAAGTTGGACGATAAGGACCCTTTATCAAGTTTCAGAGAAGAGTTCTACATACCAGAGGGAACGGTCTATCTGAATGGAAACTCGTTGGGGTTGTTATCTAAAAGGGCTGAAGAATCGGTGATGAAAGTTAAAGAGGAATGGAAAGAGCTGGGTATTCAGGGGTGGACAGAAGGCGAAACTCCGTGGTTCTTCATGGCTGAGACCCTCGGTGAGATGGCGGCTGATATGGTTGGGGCTGAGCCTAAGGAAGTTGTAGCGACGGGTACGACTACGGTCAATATCCACTCACTGGTATCTACACTTTACAAGCCCGATGGAAAAAAAGATAAGATACTCGCTGATGAACTGAATTTCCCTACAGATATATACGCTCTTGAAGGTCTTTTAGAGTTGAAAGGTCTTGATCCTGAAAAGAAACTCAAGCTCGTACCCAGTTCAGACGGAGATACGCTGGATGAAGATACTATCGTGGATATGATGACAGACGATATAGCGTTGATACATCTGCCATCTGTTCTTTATCGAAGTGGACAATTACTAGATATGCAATATTTAACTGAAAAGGCGCATGAAAGAGATATCGTAATCGGGTTCGACTGCAGTCACTCCGCCGGCGTGATACCTCATGATCTTCACGATTTGGGTGTAGATTATGCCATGTGGTGCGGGTACAAGTACCTGAACGGAGGACCTGGATGTAGTGCTTTCTTGTATATCAATGAAAGGCACTTCGAAGATGAGCCAAAACTCAAAGGGTGGTTCGGTTACGAGAAGGATAAGCAGTTCGACCTTCGTCTTGATTTCGTTCACGAAAAAAGTGCAGGTGGTTGGCAGATCTCTTCTCCAGCTATATTGAGCAGTGCACCACTGTTAGGTTCTCTTGAGATCATCGAAGAAGCTGGGTTGAAAAACATCCGTGAAAAATCCAAGGAGATCACGGACTACTTTATTTATCTGGTCGACAAGGTTTTGAAAGAAAGATCATACGACTTCCAGGTGATCTCACCTAGAGACGCTGAACATAGGAGTAGTCACGTAGCTGTTAAACATGAAAATGCTGATGTAATCAGCAGTCTACTCAGGGAAAAAGGGTTTATCACAGATTTCAGACCTCCGAACGTCATCCGAGTGGCCTTCTCACCGCTTTACAACACCTACAACGAAGCGTGGAAGACGGTGATGACTATCAAAGATATCATCGATGATAAAGAACATGAAAGATATGAGAAGTCCGATAACAAACTCGTTACATGAGTGGGGTGTATAGTGATGGTTGAAATATCACTCTAAATTAGCGATCTGATCCCAAACTTATCTCTGGTGCTTTGTCTATATCTTTCATCCCACTCTCATAGAATCATCAGGTATCTAAAGCCTCTTTGAACCTGTCATCATCTCTTCACTGAATTGTTCACTCCGTTTATCTATTTGATCAGGATTATTTCATCATCCTTCCACCGAACTGGAGGTCATAAAAATGTTTGAACTTCTCTCCTCTATCCATGAGTTCATCAAATGTTCCTCTCTCTTTTATCTGACCTTTCTCGATGAACAATATTTCGTCGGCATCGACGATGGTCGATAATCTATGAGCTATAGTAAAAGTGGTTCTACCTTTCGAAACCCTGTCGATAGCCTCTTGGATCAATTTTTCCGTATGGGTATCTACGGATGAAGTCGCTTCATCGAGTATGAGTATCTCAGGATCTTTAAGTAAAGCTCGGGCGATGGAGATCCTCTGCCTCTGCCCACCAGAAAGTTTTATCCCTCGCTGACCCACCTTCGTATCGTAACCATCGGGCATCTCCTCGGCAAACTTATCAACGTTTGCTTCCTCCGCCATCCTTAAAACTTCTTCTTCGGAAGCGTCAGGTCTTCCGTAGCTGATGTTCTCTTTTATAGTTCCAGAAAAGAGATAATCATCCTGTAGGACCATTGCTATGGAATTCCTCAGTTCAACTATGTCCCAAGCCCTGACATCCGTATCATCTACCTTTACGGAACCTCTATCAACATCATAAAGTCTAGGTATCAACCGTACTATGGTTGTTTTCCCCGAACCGCTCGGACCGACTAACGCTACAGACTTTTTTGCAGGGACTTCGAAATGGATGTCATCTAGTACGATTTCATCTTCTTGATAAGAAAAATAGACATGGTCGAAAGTTACTTTACCAGAGATGGGAACTTTTCTACCATATTTTTCTTTCTCTACCCTTTGTTCATCAACACTTTCTAACTGCTGTACTAATTCTCTTCGTTCCTCTCCCTTAAGGATCGATCTTTTTTTGTCAGTATCTTGACTTACTTTCTTCAGGGCGTCTGGTGATATCTCATCCGAACTGGATGTATCGGATCTTGGATATATCGATGGATCTATATCCATGTGATCGAAAAATCTCTCGATGGATGCAAGGAAACGGCTCAAACCCTCATTTATGTGTATCAATCTGAGCATAGGTCCCCGGAATCCGAGTAGGTATGTATAGAAGGCGGCTAAAGTCCCTGCGGTCAACACGCCCTCCATAACAAGGTAACCTCCATATCCGAGTGTCAACACTAAACCTAAACTGTTCAGGAAGTATGCCCCCGGTCCCAAGATACTGATGTACTTGACGGCTTTTCTTCTCGCTTCAAAGTGTTCGATATTCTCTTCTGCGAACCTTCCTCTTTCAAATAATTCGTTGGCGAAAACTTTGATTATCTTGACCCCTGAAAGATTATCTTCCAGTCTATCAGTCATTTCAGCCTTTTTACTTCTAACATCTCTGAAGGCCTCATGCATCCTGCGCATCAAAACCCAACCATAGATTATTAAGAGTGGGGCGAAAGCTAAGCTGACCAATGTTAAAGGTACGTTCAAGAAGAAAAGGATGATCAACGTTCCTGTGACACGGGTTATAGCTGTGAACATCCCTTCCGGTCCATGATGTACGAACTCCTGAAGTCTGTTCAGATCGTCGATCAGACGGGATATAAGTTCACCGGTCTTCTTGTTATCGTGGAACTTCATGGGAAGTTTTTGGAAGTGAGAGTAAAGATCGTTCCTCATGTCGTAAACTATCTTCTGGGCGGTTTTATGTCCATAATAACTACGGAGAGCTCTTCCAAAAGCGATGGCCCCGAAAACCCCTAAAGCTGTTAAAGAAAGAGTGACCACCTGAGATACGTCGCCGTCTAGTACAGCATCGTCGATTATACTGCGGAGTATCAAAGGTGGTATGAGTGTTAAAAGAGCGGTTATCACGTGACCTACCTGTATAGGTAAGTAGACCTTTAGGTTAGGTCTTAGATATTCTTTATAGAACCTCTTTACCAGTCCTCTAACTTCAAATTCTGAGACTGCTTTTCGTTCTTGGTCGTCACTCATAAGATATTACACCTTTTCAGTAAGGTCACGTATATGGCTTTGAATAAATCATCAATAAAAAGGTTTTCCCAAATTATTGAGTCTGTTTTTTGAAGGTGAAAACGTGTGAAAAATATCGAGTATATTATTTGATTCAAAGAAAAATCAAAGACGTTGACCTTTTGACTTTTACATAATACGATCGAGCTTTTGAGCGTATTTGCCAACTTTCTCGATGTGCCCTCGTTCTTCGTTGATCAGGTC
>JAWOGF010000014.1:0-16125 GCA_046497075.1 Candidatus Saliniplasma sp. | reverse complement strand
AACCATTTGGGTCATTTCTTACCGGACCCCATTGAATCTATCGAGGTAAATGAAGAAACAAAGGACGTTTATGACCTAACCGTACCGGACACTCACAATTTTGTGGGAGGTAATGCACCGATGGTCCTCCACAATACCGTCATCCAGCACCAGTTGGCTAAATGGTCCGATGCGGACATCGTCGTTTACGTGGGATGTGGTGAGAGAGGTAACGAGATGACGGAGGTTTTGAGAGATTTTCCTGAACTGGAAGATCCTAGAACCGGTGAGCCGCTAATGAAAAGGACCATCTTGATAGCTAATACTAGTAACATGCCGGTGGCTGCGAGAGAAGCATCGGTTTATTCCGGTATCACACTTGCAGAGTATTACAGAGATATGGGTTACAATGTAGCTCTCATGGCAGATTCCACATCACGTTGGGCAGAAGCTCTCCGTGAGATATCCGGTAGGTTAGAAGAGATGCCCGGTGAAGAAGGATATCCTGCATATCTAGCATCTGAACTTGCAGCTTTCTACGAAAGAGCAGGTATCTGTGAACTTCACGGTGGTCGGGAAGGGTCTGTTTCCGTGATCGGAGCGGTCAGTCCTTCTGGTGGTGACTTCTCCGAACCTGTTACTCAGAACACTCTACGTATCGCTCAGGTATTCTGGGCCCTAGATACTGAACTTAGGAATAAGAGACATTTCCCCGCTATCAACTGGTTAAAATCTTATTCTCTTTACCTTGATCAAGTTGCAGAATGGTGGGGTGACAGTGTCAATGAAAACTGGCATACACTGAGAAGAGAAGGTATGAAACTATTGGAGAAGGAGGACGAACTACAGGAGATCGTACAACTAGTAGGTCCAGACGCTTTACCAAAGTCCGACCAGTTCGCACTACAGGCCGCTAGGATCCTGAGAGAGGACTTCCTGCAGCAGAACGCTTTCCACGATGTTGATACATTCTGTGAACCTGAGAAACAGTTCAGGATGCTCCAGATAATGATGGAATTTTATGATAAAGGCATGGATGCTTTAGAAGAAGGAGTCACAGTTGATGAGCTTTCAGAGATGGATATACTTGAAAAGATCAGCAGGATGTCTAATATTCCCTCTGAAAAGTGGGAGGAGAGATATGATGACATCGAGATGGAGATGAACAAAGAATTTGAAGATCTAATGGAGGGATAATCATGGTCGATGATATATCTAAAAGGACTGAATATCGTAATGTAGTAGAAGTTTCAGGACCACTCATGGTCGTAGAGGGTATCAGTGATGTAGCTTATAACGAGATAGCTAAGATCAGACTTCCTAGTGGTGAAGAAAGATTGGGTCAGGTCTTAGAAGCTCAATCTAACAGAGCTATAATCCAGGTATTCGCCGGTACAAGAGGGTTAGATACCGATGAAACCTCTGTGCAGTTCACAGGTGAAGTGATGAAGTTCGGTGTATCTAGAGAACTGTTAGGTAGGGTCTTCAACGGTATCGGAGAGCCTATCGATGATAGTCCCGATATCATCCCTGAAGAACGAAGAGATATAAATGGAGATCCGATCAATCCATCTGCTAGAGAGTTCCCACGTGAATTCATCCAGACTGGACTTTCGACAATAGATGGTATGTTCACACTCGTTAGAGGTCAAAAACTCCCGATGTTCAGTGCTAGCGGTCTTCCCCACAATAACGTTGCTGCACAGATAGCAAGACAAGCTAAAGTTTTAGGTGAGGAAGAGGAATTCGCCGTTGTATTCTGTGCCATGGGTATCACCTCTGAGGAAGCGAATTTCTTTATAAATGACTTCGAAAGGACTGGTGCTCTTGAGAGAGCGGTTCTGTTCCTGAACCTTGCCGACGATCCAGCAATCGAAAGAAGTATCATCCCAAGATTGGCTCTTACAGCCGCCGAATATTTAGCTTTCGACGAAGGTATGCAGGTTTTGGTAATCTTGAGTGATATGACCAATTATTGTGAAGCTCTTAGAGAGATAGCGGCAGCGAGAGAAGAAGTACCAGGTAGAAGAGGTTATCCCGGCTATCTGTACACGGACTTAGCAAGTATCTATGAAAGGGCTGGACGTATATTGAATAAAGAAGGGTCCATAACTATGATCCCGATACTCACCATGCCTGATGACGATATCACTCACCCTATCCCCGATTTGACGGGTTATATCACAGAAGGTCAGATAGTCTTTTCACGTGAATTGCACAGAAAAGGTATCCGTCCACCGATAACACCTGACGGATCACTATCTAGATTGATGCAGCAGGGTATAGGAGAAGAAAGGACAAGGGAAGACCATTCAGATGTAAGTAACCAGCTTTATGCAGCCTATGCCGAAGGTAATGAACTGAGAGACTTGGTTGCGGTGGTAGGTGAAGAGGCACTCAGTGAAAGGGATCGTACTTATCTAGAATTTGCAGACGAGTTCGAGGAAAGGTTCATCGGACAAGGAGGAGATGAGGATAGAACGATAGATGAGACTCTGGATTTAGCATGGAAGCTCCTAACCATAATTCCGAAAAGAGACCTTAAAAGGATCGACGAGAAATTCATCGATAAATATTACCCTGAATAGATCGCGGTAGAGCGGTTTACCGGATGTAAACAATTAAGCCCGTTTACCAAGTTATTTTGAATTCTATGTATTTGTCATCCTCAACAGGACAAGCAGTGTGTTCTATTTCACCGTCCAATTCCAGCATCTCTATATCCTTTTTAAGACTACCATGGAAATAATTGCAAACGTGTTTATCATCTGGGAATCCATGATATCTGACAACGGCTTCTCCATTTTCTTCATCCCATTTTGCCAGTTCTATCCTTCCAAAATTGTAGACCTTATCCCAGTTATCTTCAGCTTTTTCAATAAGTTCTTTTAGACCTTGTGCCACTGTCAAATATTCTAGATGTCCAAGACTACTAGTTATGTGATGACCGATCTCTCTAGACCGTGGGATCTTTTTTAGATCACTCCCGAATATATCCTCTATAGTTTCAAAAAAGTTTATGACTAACTGGTAGTCGACCCACTCCTTTTCATCATAATCCTTTTTTGAAGTGATCGACCTCTCTTCTATTTCATCCCAAAACTTTTCAAGTCCTATCTTACCCTTTTTTTCTTCAATGTAACTTATAATATTCCTGACGTGGGTGCCCTTTACTTTTCTATCCATGATCTTCCCTCTTTAAATCCATATATCCCATAGATTATTACTTATTTAACGTTCACCCTTATCTTCAAAAATCCTTTTCAATGGTTTACTGAGATGTCTCCTTGCAGAAACGGGAGTTTCGTACCATCTTTCTTCTAATCCTCTTTCCATCTTCTGAGTCTCAATGTCGTCCTCAGAAGCCTTAGTGCTGCATTTCTTACATCTGAATCCTGCGTTTTTACCAATAGATGACATCCTTTTATCACATCGAGGACAGATCGGATTACCCGTTTTGATCACCTTATCTTCGAGGTGGAGTATCTTCATCTTCTCTATGTTTAAAGTCAGCGGATCTTTTCTGATACCTCCGTAGAGTTGTACCATATCACCTAAGATCAATTTATTGACTATGTCTCTAAAACCTTTTGTAGGTTCGTATGCAGCCGCGGTGATAGAATTTCCTTTTTTATCAGATACTTCAAAAAATACATGTCCTCCCTTTATCGTACGAGGTTCTTTGGTAACTCTACCTTCGATCTTCACCGATATCCAAGGTCTAATGTCTTCAATTTCAGAGGACTGAATATGCTCGTCAGTTCCCTGGTTGCTTAAAAACGTGATCCATCTTTCCGGTTTTTCAGTATCGATAATCCCTAATGCTTTTTTTAGTTCACTAGATCTGTCACCTCTAACTCCGTACAGCACGGGACATGGAGAATTTGGATCGATCGTAGAAGCATCTTCTTCATAATCGTAACTGTCAAATGCACCCACTATGGATCTGTCTAACTTTCTAACCTGCTCCTTATCGATGTCTCTTATAGTCCCCCATCTCGAGCGCTCTCTATATGTTATCAACTCATAGGTATGATCCTTTGGCTCCCACGCAAGTGCAGCAGCGGCACCGATCAATCCTCTTTTCTTCCCAAATCCGGTGTAGCTAGTACCTTCCCTTTCTAAAATATCGACAACTTCATCGAGCTTTACAACATCTTTGACTCCTTTTTCATAAAGATTTTCAGGAGTTTTTTTATCACTCACGATCAAACCCGGGTCCGTTCTATCATTATCCAGCTCTGCCCAATCTTCGATCACTTTCTCAGCCCGACACAGTATCTTATCAATCGATTCAACAGGGATGGACGGACCCTGTTCGTAGATATGGATTTCCCGTTGGATTTTACCTATGGCATCTTTTTTGTTTGCCCCTCTACCCATACCCAAAGTCAAAACCACGGCACCGTTCCCCCTGGTTTTCCATGGAACATTCGGGTTCAACCTTACCAGTCTTGGATAATCTAGAAGTTGATACTCTTTGAATTCTTTGATCAACTCAGTGGCTAAAAATGTAGTACACATCCCTTCTCTAGAATCCGTATCGTCGATAGCGATGTACATATTAATGTCAAGATTACTGTATCCTTCCACATTCAGTGCACCGGGCTTTTCCACCCCGTATATCTTCCAACTCTCCGCCGCACTCCCTGCACTTTCTATGTTCAACCTCACTTTTTATATCCTCTTCTTGTGGGTGCGGTATATGACTGCTGACATATTCTTTAAGGTGTTTAGGATGCATACTCCCGGTCACGGTAGTTTTCGCGATCCTGTCTAAATATTTTTGTCTTGGATCACCTTCCGTAGCTAGTCCTACTATAACATCTAGTAATACAAGGAATCCGTGAACTTTACTAAAATTTCTTATCAAAGTATCTGATAGTTCCAGATTGGTCATCAAAGGCTGGATCTCTAGGTCTAAGACCATCTTACCTATCGTTTTCCTATTTACATATTCCAATAATCCGGAATAAAATACCTGGATGACGCCGGCTGTAAACGGAAAGAAACCAAAAGATCTTATTCCAAATCCGATGGCAAAGGGTATGAATATGATGTAAACTACTACGCTTGAAATTATAAAATCTATCAAATAAGCTATGACCCTTTTAATCCAGTGCTTCTGCAAAGGTTTATTATTTGGAAGCAGATCAAATCCAGTTACCATCTTATCATCCTTTTTTGCCCGTCAGTTTGCCCATCACTCATCATACGTAGAAAGCCGTTAGGCTGTGAGTCAGTTTTGGATTCTTCATCATCGGGCATAATCTGAATTAATGAAGGCATTCATATATCTTTCCATGCGTTTCATACCTTCCACTCATCCCATCCGTTTTCATCGAACATCAATATTTAAGTTTTTTACGAATGATTTATTATACCCTATTTTATGTAAGTTGATAGCATGCAGCTCTATATATTGGATTATAGGGAATGTGACCCTAAGAAGTGTACGGCAAGAAAACTTTTAGATAACGACTTAGCTGAAAAGGTTTTACATGAGAGCGATCTTGGAACCGCTGGGATATATCTAACGCCTTTGACGGATAAAGCGTTCTCACCTGACGATAGAGAGCGTTGCGAAAATGGTGGTATCCGTGCCGTGGACTGTACCTGGACAGATGCTGAAGAAAAATTACCAGTGTATGATAATTCTAGAGCTCTACCGTATCTAGTTGCAGCGAATCCAGTAAACTACGGCAAACCGATGCAGTTGACCACCGTCGAAGCTCTCTCGGCAGCGCTCTATATCTTGGGTGAAGAAGAACAGGCTAGAGACATATTATCAAAGTTCAACTGGGGAGAACAGTTTTTGAAATTGAATAAAGGACCACTTGATGAATATCAAAAAGCGGATAACAGTAAAGAGGTTGTTGAAATCCAGAGTGAATTCATCTAATCTTCTTGAGGAAGCATGTTCGGTATCCCATCTTCGATAGGATATTCGACCTTACATTTTTCACAATAAAGTGAACCTTCTTCGATCTCATCATCCTCTTCATCAACACTCAACTCCAACTCACCCTTGCACTCGGGACAGCGTAATATATCCATCAAACTGCGTTTCATGGTTACGATATTAAAAAGGGATTATAACATTTTTTCGATTAACGGTTAGAAAACATCTAGAGAATTCGGGATACTGTTATTTCTCTTTAAGTATTTGATCTGAGTCCGGGTATACCTGTACTCGATATCCGCTTTTTCGTCCTGGAAGGACCATGGTTTAACGATGAGGAGGTCACCTTCTCTGATCCACATCCTCTTTTTGAGTTTACCTGGTATCCTGCCCATCCTAGATTCACCATCTTCACACATGATTTTAACTCGACCACCGCCGAGCATCTTATCAGCTATGGCGAACATCTGTCCCTGATTCCTTCGAGGATATGGAACTCTTTGTACTTCTTCCTCGTCGTCGTTCGAACTCACTTTATCACATCTAACCATATTATGTGGGGTATATAAAACTTCGCTGGTGCAAATTGCGCAGCCGGTATTTATCCAAGGATATATGGGGCGAGTTCCACGAGTTCCATCAACATAACGAATTCCCCATAAGTTAATAAGTTATATCCCCCATATTAATTACGATCGATCATACTAGATCTATCATATAGGGATGAAGTATGATCGCTATGGTACTGATGATCGAAGCTAACAGAAGAAGAGCTATTAGAGATTCTACCATAGGATTAATGGCTAGAAAGATCACGGTACCGCCTGCAGGGGGGTGTTCTATATCTAGAACGACCATAACAAAGATCGATGCACCTACAGCTAAAGCTATCGTTGCCGTTAGAGGTAATAACGTAGAATGAAGATTGAAGAATAATAAACCAAGGATACCACATGCAAGATGACCACCCAAAACGTTCTTTGGATTTGCAGTCCGACTTTCAGGCATGGCAAAAACGATGAAAGAGGTAGAACCTATCGCGGCTATCAATATCGGTTCGTCTACCATGGGTATCAAGAAAGCTGCATATAGGACCACGGCGGCTAGAGAACTTTGTAATAGGTAATGTTTCCATGTATCTCGGTCTAATTTCCTGTCGATGATGAACTTCATCGTTTGGGTATTTTAGAACTTCCAAATAATACTTTTCATCAGGGGAAAATATATTTATCACCAGAAAGGGTTGATTTTTAATATGAAAGTCATCCCAGATACGAGCGTTATAATCGATGGACGTGTGACCGAACTGGTCGAAAGTGGAGAGTTGAAAGATTGTGATATAATCATCCACGAAGCGGTTTTAGGTGAACTTGAATATCAGGCCAATAGGGGTAAGGAAACAGGTATGAGCGGTCTGGAAGAGGCTAAAAAATTGCGGAAGCTGTCAGATGAGGGCGATATCGTATTATCATTTAAAGGAAAGAGACCTTCACTAGATCAGGTCGAATTAGCGCCCGGTGGAGAGATCGATTCTATGATCAGAGAACTTGCATCTGGTGAAGAGGGCTTGCTTCTTACAGGAGATATAGTCCAAGCGGAGATAGCTCGTGCAAAGGGTCTAGATGTGAGATATTTAAAGCCTCAAGAGGATGAAGTCGAGGGTGTAAAGGAGATATGGGAATATTTTAAAGAGGATATGATGTCAGTACATCTAAGAGAGGGGACAAAACCCAGGGGGAAGATCGGTATACCTGGAGATATGAGGATGGAAATCATCGACGATAATATTATGACTTCTGAACAACTTCGCCATCTTTCCCATAAAATAGTCGAACATGCAAAACGTGCATCCCGAGGATTTATAGAATTGGACAAGGCGGGTGCAACGGTGGTCCAATTGAACGAATTCAGGATAGTTATATCTCATCCTCCATTTTCTGATGGATATGAGATAACGGCCGTTAAACCCGTAGCTGAGGTAACTTTAGATGATTACAGGCTGTCGGATAAATTGAGAGATAGGGTCTCTGAAAAACGTAGAGGAGTACTCCTTGCAGGGGCTCCAGGTGCAGGTAAGAGTACCTTGGCACAGGCCATCGCCGAGTATCTCAATGATCGGAATTTTGTCGTTAAAACGATGGAAGAACCAAGAGACCTTCAAGTCCCTGATGAGATTACACAGTACACTTCATTAGATGGAAAATTAGAGGATACGGCAGATGTTTTACTGTTGGTCAGACCGGATTATACGATCTTCGATGAAGTCCGTAAGACTCCACACTTCAAAGTCTTTGCAGATATGAGGCTGGCAGGAGTAGGGATGGTGGGTGTTACCCATGCGAATCGTGCTATCGATGCGCTTCAGAGGATGATAGGGAGAGTAGAACTAGGTATGGTACCACAGGTAGTAGATACGGTGATATTCCTGGAAGAAGCTCAGATCCAAAAAGTATATGATATCACATTTACCGTTAAGGTCCCCTCAGGGATGAAAGATGAAGACCTAGCTCGTCCTGTTATAGAAGTAAAAGATTTTGAATCTGGGGAATGTGAATATGAGGTTTATACCTACGGAGAGCAGGTCGTAGTCATGCCAGTGGAAGACGACGGCGATGAAAGAGAGCCGGTTTGGGACTATGCTATACCAGAGATCCATGACCGATTGAGTAGATTAGTACCTGGTCGTTTTGAGGTTGAGATAACATCATCGGATAGTATCAAACTGTATGTTCCTGAAAAACAGATAGGTTCTGTTTTAGGTCGGGGTGGAGAAAACATCGACAGGTTGGAACAGGAGACTGGACTGAAGATCGATGTTCAATCTATGGGTCAAAAATATGAGTTTAAAAGGTCCGGAAGATCTGAAAAGGTTGAAGTTTGGGATGAAGGGGATAAGTTTGTTTTAGAGGTGGGAACGGACAGTTCTAGACAGAACGTGGATGTTCTAGGTGGTGGGGATTATATCACAACTGTAACGGTAGGAAGTGACGGAACCATTAAGATTCGGAAAAATACTGAAGTAGGTAGAAGGATAAAAGGGTCTTTAAGAAAAGGAGAACGTATAGAGATAAGAAGATAAATGAGATTATAAAGTGTTGAGATGATGATAAAACTGATAGCAACCGACCTTGACGGGACTTTGTTTCACGACCGTGAAATGCATGTGGAAGATAAAAATGCTTTATCAAAAGTACTAGCAAGAGATATCCCCGTTGTTCCAGTAACCACCAGGATGAGGTATTCTTCTTCGGAGATGTTACGTGGTATACCTATATCCCGATATCCCTTGGTCTGTATGAACGGTGCCGTGGTGAACGGACCTGGTTGGGATGATGAAACTCATGAGATCTGGATGGAAAAAAATCATCAGAGGGATATCGCAGAGGCAGTCAGTTCTTATGTTGATGAAAGGGGATATGAAGTCACTACCGTATTTGCTGAAAGGAAGTTCTGGAAACTAAGGGATGGTCAAAGACCCGATTCCGATCCTCTAGACCCCGTAACCCGTTTAGTTGAAAGGAATCGGGATGCACTTGAATACGGGTCACCTATAAGTTACATGATGCATGATGACCGCAATGGAAAAGAGGGGTTAAGGGATATGGAAAAGTTCGCTAAAACCGATTGTAACGGATCTGTAACAGTACATCGACATCATAGGATGGGAGAATGGGTAGCCCTCACGATATATCCCTGTGGGGTCAATAAGAGAAAAGGACTAGAATTGGTCTGTGATAAGATGGGCATATCGATGAAAGAAGTCCTTGCGATAGGGAATGATGAGGTGGACGGGGAGATGATAAGTTCCGCAGGTGTTGGCATAGCTGTGGATAATTCGCCTGCGGAGATAAAATCGGCAGCAGACGATATAGCTCCTTCTTGTACGGAACAGGGCTTCTCTTGGGCTGTGAAGAAATATATATTATAACCGATGTTTTATGATCCCTTTGCTAGTAAAGGGAAAAGATTATAATTTGGTACTAGATGAGAGATACGGTTCTCATGAAACTTAAAGAAATCTACGAATTGGCGGTCAAGAAAGGTATGAAAACTGACCCTAGGGGCGAAGAAAGTGTCAAAAAGTTACTCCAGGAAGCAAAAGAAGAGTATGGATCTTTGGAAGGGAGAGATAAGGAAGTTTTTGATACCCAGAAATTGACCAATCCCTATGGTGACTCAAGGATATTGAACGGAGATGAGGATACTGAAGTAAGATCTGTGATGATAGGTGTAAATATCGATACGGGCGAAGTGGTACTAGCTGATAGATTGAACGAAAAAGGTAGAGATATAGACCTCATCATAGGCCATCATCCTAGAGGTAAAGGTATAGCTGGTTTACATGATGTTATGCACCTGCAGAAGGACGTACTCATAAATTGGGGCGTTCCAACGGTCGTTGCAGATTCACTCATGGATAAGAGGATCGAAGAGGTAAGAAGGAAGGCTAAAGGCAGTAACTATAATCAAAGTTTAGATGCTGCAAAATTGCTTGATATACCTTTGATGAATCTACATACTCCAACCGACAATTTGGTAGCGGATTTTTTGACAAAAAAGGTTGAAGATAAGGAATTTGAAAACGTCGGCGACGTTCTAGAACTTCTTAAAAAAATACCAGAATATCACGAATCTAGGAAATATGGCGACGGCCCATTCATACTCGTGGGTAACGAGGACAGAAGACCCGGTAAGGTGGTCGTGGAGATGACGGGTGGTACCGAAGGGTCGAAAAAGTCATACGAAAAATTGGCCGATGCCGGAGTGGGTACGATCATAGGTATGCATCTCAGCGATAAACATAGAAAAGAAGTGAAAGAGAACCATCTAAATTATATCATTGCAGGACATATGTCAAGCGATTCTATCGGATTGAATCTGTTGGCCGATGAGCTGGAAAAAGAAGGGATAGAAATCGTACCTTGCAGTGGATTCATCCGACATTCACGTAATCAATAATATCACGTTAATGATAGAAGTAAATAATCTTAGGAAGTCATTCGGTGATTTTGAAGCTTTAAAGGGAGTAAGCTTCGAGGTTTCAAAGGATAAAGTGTTCTCTCTCCTCGGCTCCAATGGTGCAGGTAAAACTACGATAATAAAAATAATAACCGGGCTGCTTCACCCATCAGATGGGGATGTATTGATCGACGGAAGATTATTTCACGGTAACTCAAAGATCAAAAACAGATTCGGTTATATGCCAGAACAGCCACATCTGTATGACCGTTTGACAGGCAGAGAATTCTTGGAGATGAACGCGAATCTAAGGGGTATAGATCATCCTATCATAGAAAAGAGGATCCAGTCCCTTGCTGGAGATCTAGGTATATATGATGTTCTAGATTCAGAGATGGGGGCTTATTCTAAGGGTATGAAACAGAAGATATTGTTCATCAATGCGGTGATACATGACCCACCCAACCTGATACTTGATGAACCGACTGGTGGTTTGGATCCACGGTACACACGTTATATCAAGAATAAGATCAAGGACTATGCCAAAAAAGGAAAAACGGTCCTTATGAGCACACATATCACATCTGTAGCTGCGGAGATATCTGATGAGATCGCCGTCTTAAATGGTGGTGAGATAATCGCTAAAGGCTCTCCTCAAGAACTCATGGATGACACTGAAAAAAGTAGTCTAGAAGAAGTGTTCATAGAAGTGGTGAAAGATGGATAAGACCGTTCTAGGATTGTTCTCTTATGAAATCATACAGTCTTATAGAGCTACTAAAGAAAAGATCTTCGAACATCCCTTCATGACGATATGGTTCATATTGTTATTGTTCACGGGTTTCGGTTTAATCCTTTTCCTGATAGAATATGCCTCTACACTGGATGAACTCTTTATAGAACCGACTAGAGGAGACGTTTTATTCTCGATATTTTTCTTTCTGTTCGCTAAAACTTCAGCGGAGACCGTTGACGATACTTTCAGAAATAAAAGATTGAAGTTTTTGGTAACGTCTCCTGTGGGTTCTAAGAAAATCATCTTTTCTAGACTTTTGAAGGAAGTGTGGTATAACCTTTTACTCGTGGCGGTTTCACTCGCTATAGTCACATCGTTGGTATACATTTTCGGTATCCAGTTACCGTTAGATATTTATTTCATACCTCATCTTTATATCCTTGCTTTACTGGCACCGATCTCTGGTTTCTATATGGCCATGCTGTCTCAATTGAGAGATTTAAAGAAGAAACTGCTCAGTCTGTTTTTATATGGTCAAACGATCCCTCTTGTTTTTTATATGGTGAGAACCGTCGATGGAACCTACGAACCGTTTTTCGTCTCTTTTTCGATCATTCTAGTTACCTTCTCACTGATCCTCATAAGATCGGACCTGTTCTTTGAAGCATGGACACATGGTGTAACAACTGATACCGGTTCGTCTTTTAGATTTCATCAAGCTGGTGATTTTTTACCGAAATTTATCGAAGAACCGATACGCAGGATAGCTGAAAAAGAGATCTTAGAAAGGTGGAGAAGAAAGGAAAGTCCCGGATCTATCGGAGTCATCGCTTTGATAGGTATAGGGCTTTTTTTCATGTATTTCAGGTTCGGTAGATCCCCTGATCTGGGATTGGATGTTGATGACTTTCTATATCCTTTACTCATCGGGATAGCTCTTTATCTAGGGGTAGTGATCCAGATAGTACTTCCCTCCTTGACGCTGTTCAGCAGAGAGGGTAGGAAGATGTGGGCGATAAAAACCTTACCTTTAGACTCAGAGGATATAATCTGGGCGAAAGTACTGGCTATGCTTGTTTTCTCCTGGGTCGTCGTTTTGCTGATCGCGATACCTCTTCCAGTGGTGCTGGATTATAGTCCTGCAGTGGTATTGTTCTCAATGATCTCTGCCGTAGTGATGATATTATCTTTTAGTGGGGTCGGGGTATGGGCCTCAGTGAAATTTCCGAATTATGATGAAAGCAGTGACGGAGCACCAGATATCATCACCATGTATTCCACATTGATGTTGTGTTTGGTACTCTCACTTGTACTGTTCAGTGTCCCTGTAACCGTTTTCCAGACTGATCGGTTCTTGGGCTTACTAGCCTTGATATTCGCAGCCGATATATCTATGCTCCTGCTGGTGTTGTTTGTGAAAAGAGCGTCGACTTTGTATGAGCGGATACAAATCGATATGTAGATGTGAAGGATTTAAATATCATATCGTTTATTGTTTTAATATGAAATTGTTATTGGCGATAACTGGAGCCTCGGGTGTGGTATATGGTGAGCGGTTATTGAAAGAACTCTCAAAGATCGAAGATATTCAAACTGAAGTCGTTATATCTGAAGCCGGGGAGGTATTGTTAGAACAGGAATCGGAGACAGATGTTGATGATCTGATATCCATACCTGAAAAAAGTTACAAAGCAGATGACCTCGCAGCGCCGCCTGCTTCGGGTAGTTCGTTATATGATGCTGTACTGATAGTCCCCTGTTCTGTATCAACACTATCAAAGATAGCATCAGGGATAGCCGATAATCTGATCACTAGAAGTGCTTCTGTGGCTATGAAAGAGGGTAGAAAACTGATCTTAGTCCCTAGGGAGACACCTCTATCTACCACCGTGCTTAGAAATATGTATGATCTGTCGAAAGACGGGGTCGTGATATTACCCGCTGCCCCCGGTTTCTATGGCGGACCAGAAGATATCGAAGACCTGGTTAACTTTATCGTTGGGAAGATATTGGATACTCTGGGAATTGAAAACGATGTCTATGAAAGATGGGATTGAAGGTCAATAGGTCTTTTTCTCTTTATTATTCTTTTTATACCTCAGATCTTCAGTATTATCGAAGTTCTTTTTTAGCGTGTTTATTTGATAAGTCTCGAAGGCTTCAGGATTAACGTGTACTAAAAGAGTTGTCGCGTTCATAGAAGTGATATCGGTGACCTTTTTGATGAATTTAGAGACCTCTACAAATTCGTTTTCTACGACTAGATATTCGATCCCTTCTAGCAAAAGTACGGCTCTGTCGTGTTCTTTTGCGAAGTTGGATACAGTTTTGGTGATCTCGAAGTCCATACGTTTAGGGTCTAAAACTTCATAGTTTTCAGATGCTGATTCGGTGATCCATTGTATTTCCTGATTATATACCCCATATTTTTCCTCCACTTTCGAGGGGATATCCGTGGTTATGATCAATCCATCTAATCCTTCTTTGATGAAATCATCGTAGATCGAGTATGTATTATCGCTGTCTTCGTCCATCAGTAGATAATTGTACCCTTCTTTCAGCTGTCTTTGTCTTTTACCACATACAGGACAATTAACGGTCAAAAGATTTCTTTCCTTAGGTACGGTAAATACCTCGCCGCATCTCCTACACTTACCTTTCTTCACATCTCTATCGGGCTTTTCTGCAGCTCGCTTTTTAACGGTCTTCTTTTCAGGGGGATTTTTTATATCCTCCGGTATCGCTGCTTTCTTCCTACCGTACACAAGCTTGGATAGGATCACACTGCCCACCATCAAGGCTGGAGACATGATCATCAGATATAGGCCCTTGACGAAAAATGGACCTATGACCGGGAAGAAATAAAGTATCAAAAGGGACACGATCGATAATTTTGTGATCAGGTGAAGGAATCTAGATTTTTCTGCGCGATCTCTGTATTTAGCAGGATATTCTAATCTATAATCCTTAAAATATTTCTTAGGCATGGCGGCTGTAAAATACGAGAAAACCGCCACGATAACGAAGAGTATCTGTGGATTCATCAGAGGTTCGAACTCTACCCAGGAGATACTTTCATCAGGGGGGTTACTCGCTTGAAAATTGTTGGAATAGTAGATAACTTCACCAGCAGGGGTCCTGAGAATATATAGGGAGCCGTCGTGATCAGGTTCATAAAAGTTGTTAGTACCAACCACGTAAGACCAGTGTCTGGACTCTGAATCGCCTTCCCAGACCGGTGAATATGCGTAAACTAAGGAGATGTTGTCGTTTTGATTTATACTATCTTCGGCGATACTAACTCTACCTTCTTCTGGATCTATCGTGTAGTTATCTGGATCCATCGGCATCTCGTTTCGAAGGACCCTTCCGTAACTTCCGGAATCACCTGTCTCATCACTCAACAGGTTTTCATGCTCTATATCAAATTCCGTTTGGGGTGAAACTCCAGCTTCAGTTATCAACTCTTTTCGGACCGGGATTATCAGTGATTCCCAAACCCCTTTCAAAACCCTGGTCTCTGACATATCTAATTTATGTGGTCCACCTTTACCGGGTGATTCATGGAATCGGATGGTGAAGTCTATCTTGATTGAGCTTGAGTCATCTGCTGTAGAACCAAGTAGGCCTTGTGTATCATCAGCTATATTGTCGCTAGTCAGGGAAGAACGTTCGATTTCAGCTCCAAAATAATTGATATGGTCATCGGGGTCAATATCACGGACCGGTTCGAATCCAAAGAGATTTAAACTTCCTCTAAAACTGCTCAGCGTCCCTCCTCTCTGAATATATGATTCCAGCATATTGCTTTGACCAAGAAAGATCTCTAGTTCTTCCTCGTTTAGAGTACCGTCACCATCTGCTTCGTCGAAGAACGTTTCGTTATCTATACTATCTATGAGTAACTGTCGCATCTCCCGAGCTGCTTCGCCTTCGATAGTCCAGCTGATGTGTCCTCCACCTACCTGATCTGCTTGAGGTATCAATTGTAGATTTGTGGAACATTCAACAGAACCACCTTCTTCTCCAAATGATTCGCTACCTGCAGGTGTGATCAATAAGGAAGTTGCTAGAATGAAGAGAAATACGATAGCCAAAATCTTACAAGCTATCTTATTCATTTTAATCAGTATCAGAACAACTTTCTTCTATATATGTTTGATGGAAGATAGTTTCTGTACCGCATCAGTGTATTTATATATCTATTTATGATAGTGTTAAAAGGTGGATGCATAGCATGGATAAAAGTCCCCTTACTGAAAGTGTTAAGAAAGAGATGACCCTTCTAAAAAGAACTGTAAAGATATACTGTATCATCGAAGAAGAACAGCCTATAGGTATATCAAAGCTCAGCGAAAGGATCGGGGTGCCAGAACATAAAGTCAGATATTCTTTGAGGATGCTGGAAAAAGAAAAGATGATAGAACCGTCTCCCGTGGGAGCTACTCTCACTGAGAAACATCCGCAGTTTAAAGAGGAGTTGAAAGCGTTTTTAAAAGATATAGGTGAGACGGCGTTATCACTCCACGATGAACTCTGTACATGAGGT
>JAWOGF010000042.1:0-49146 GCA_046497075.1 Candidatus Saliniplasma sp. | reverse complement strand
CTCAGGAGAACAATCTAGCTTACGATTATAATCCGGACAACTTCGAGTTTGCACCCGGTGAAGGATACTATCTCTACAACGACGCAGATTACGATGTCACTTGGACAGTGGAATATTGAATCTCAAACACCTTTTTTCTATTTATTATCTTGAATAGACCTAGTTATTGAAAATAAAAGGAGATGGAATTAACATGTTAGACCGTGATACAGTCAAAGATATCAGAGAAAAAAACAATCCCGGATCAGTGGAAGAAAATGAGCAAAAAAATGAATTCTGTAATTGTTTAAAGAGAGCACAAGGAATCATAAAAAAAAGAGATCTATCTTCGTGCATAAACAAAATATTACATATATTCAAATGATTTAAAATGTTACACACCTATCTAGGTATATTATATATAAATCAATTAAGTCACATCTAAAAAGGTACGTGACCTCCTCACCCACCTAACCTTTGGTTAGGAAGGTGCTTCCTTCCATTCATCCGTATCTACTGGAATTCTAAAGAGAATTCCATCGAGTCTCAGAATTATAGAATAATTCTAAGTTAGTAATAATTTTTTTCAAAATTGTTACACTATTTGGAATTTGATTCCAAAAATATCATCTGGTTTTCGGACTACCGAAGAAATCTATCAGGAACGTCCTGATAGGGCGGAACGTCCACCTTTTTGACGGTTGCTACCTACCTCACCAACTTGCGTTGCAGAGGACGGGTCGTCGGTAGTGGCTTCGAGCACGGTCACGGTGCTCCTGATGTCAGAAGAGGTTTTCTTCGTTCAGGAGAGTTGTCTATTCTCCCCTGCCCTGATGCTCTCCACCAACTTGGAGAACTTGGGACTTTCCAACATCCTGATTTCTCATGTAATACATCTTTTTTCATGTACATAAAACTATCCAAATTCATCACCCACCTAGATCAGTGATTTAGGAAGGTGACTTCTTGGGTTAAGAGTTAAAATATTCTTTTTCCATTAAGCTTAAAGGTAAAGGTTTTATGACAGTGCAAGGATGTAATGATGATGTCGAGAGACAAGAGAGAATATAAAGAACTGGTAGTACATACGGATGGAGCATGCAGCGGGAAAAACCCAGGTGGATTAGCTGCCTATGGATATCTAATCGAGAGAGGAGGTAGAACGGTTAGGGAAGACTATGGAATATTGAAAGAGGGAGATGGGGCAACTAACAACTTTGCAGAATATATGGCACCTATAAAGGCACTTGAATGGCTAAAATCATCTGAAGAACGGTATGAAGATGTCCACAAAATCACCGTGATGTCTGATTCTCAATTACTCGTCAACCAGATAAATGGCGATTGGTCTGTTAAGTCGAGTAATATCGTTAATCTTTATGAAGAGTTGAAAGGATTAATCAAGGAATTTGAGAAGGAATCTTTAACAGTCGAATTTACACATATAATGAGAGCAAAGAATGGCAGGGCGGATGGATTAGCACAAACTGCTATAAAGGATCATAGAACTCTACAAAAGATTAAAAAAAAGGACAAAAAGAAAACTTGTCCTGAATGTGGAAGCGAGATGACAATTAGAGATGGAAAATACGGAAAATTTTATGGGTGTAATAATTATCCGGAATGTCAGCATACAGAGGATTATGTGGAATAGATATCAAAGCCAAGATGTGACTATTTAGGAATTACCGGAAGGTTTTTAATTATATTGTATATTTCTTTTTGAAATGACGGTGTAAGGATGGAAGACCCAGATTATGAAGAAGATCTAAAGAAGGAGAAAGAACTCAGACGACGCAAGATGTATAAAAAGATCATCGTAATGGTTCTCATGGGTTCTTTTATCGGGGTGGTCACTCTTTATGAAAGTCGGTTCTATTATCGTTTGTTCTATTATATTGCTGGGTTTGGCTATATCTTTTTTATAGGTTACAGATTGATGAAGGATTTTGGAAATTATCGGTCACTGATGGATGATATGTTACTTGAAGGTAATTCTATAATCAAGTATAACACGAGGGTAGGTACGGAGATAATGAGGATTCCCATAAATAAGGTGGATACGGTATATTATAATATCAAAGAACTACCGAGAACCTTGTATGTGGTTTATACTGAGGATGGATATAAGAGGGCTGAACATTTTTACAAAACGAGGATCAAAGAAAAGGAAAAATTCATCGATTTGATGGAAGACCGTGAGATGCTGAAAAAAGAACCGATCTCTTTTGATACCTTGAAAGAAATGATCGAATCGTGACCTCAGCAAAAACATTACATCTATCGATGCACATATATGTAATATGAATTCATCTCACATTAAAGATTATAAAGATGATATCAAAAGGGTGAATAGAGATAGGAGAGAAGCCAAAAAACATTACGATAAGATTTCTTGGTTTTATGGTTATTTTGAGGGCATTTTCGAGAAAAAGTATAGGGACATGGGTATTGAACTATTAGATCTCGGCATAGGTGAAAGCATTTTAGAGATAGGTTTTGGAACCGGAGAGGCTTTGATGAAGATGGGGAGGGAAGTAAAATCTGAGGGGACCGTGATTGGCCTCGATATATCGACTGAGATGGCCGCAGTAAGTAAAGCAAAGTTAGATCGGGAAAGAGATATCAAGAATGTTTATTTAGTATGTGGCGATGCTTTGAACTTACCTTTTAAAGAAGATCATTTCGATAAAATATTATTTAGTTTCACACTCGAACTTTTCGACACTCCAGAGATTAAAAGAGTTTTAACTGAGATAAGAAGGGTTTTAAAAAGCGACGGTAGATTGGGTATAATCACTCTTTTTAAAGATGATAATATTTTTGTAGATATCTATGAGTTCCTCCATGATATCTTTCCAAAAATAATAGACTGCAGACCAATAGTTCCAGAGAGGGTACTGGAAGACGCTGGTTTCAAGATCGAAAAGAGCATTGAAGAATGTATCGTAGTGATACCCATAAAAATTGTTATAGGTCGCTTGTGTTGAACCGCTGGAATTACGATCTTCATCTATAATTTTTGAGGATTATAATCGATTTTAAAAGGTATCAAATCCGGTCAGCCAACCTAAACTTAACTCATCTAATTTCTTTTGAGTCGGATTACCATCTTCGTTCCATCCCATGATCTTATAATAGTCTTCGAGCATTATATTCATATCGAAAACATTACCAGAACTAGCACCTTCTGATAAAGGTTCACTGAATCGATCTGGTAACTGGTCATCCATTTTAGAGAAACCATTCAAAGTATTGAAAGCCCGTTCCATATTGTATATCCTTTCTCCGATGGTGTGGAGCTCACTTACAGTATATTTTATTCCAGTCACTGCTTCTAAAAATCTAGAATAGTATTCTTCGTCTAAAGCAAAAGAACTGAACTTACAGACTGTAAGTGAATCTAGATATGCGTTCCTTTCTTGTGAACGTTTAACTACCTCGGCCTTACCGCTAGTATTGAACCTGTCAAAAAGCTTTGGAACACCAAATATCTCTTCTCCGATCATATAACCTCTGAGATGGCATCCTCCACGGTTGGAAGTTGCGAAAGATAGTGCTTGTCCTGCAGCACCACGTGGATCATAAGCCGGAAGCTCCATCCCTTTTACACTCATAGAGAGATTGCAGCCATATCTATTGCATAGTTCCTTCGATCCCCCCGCTAATTCATCCCCTACCCCCTTTCTGTAGGCGATCATCTTGATCAGTTCGTTTATATCATTGTTGAATCCTCTGGTTTTATCCCATATCTCTCTTTCAGCCATCTCCATGGCGCAGGCGATAGTCCCTCCTGTAGATATGGTATCCAGCCCCAACTCGTTACAGAGATAATTCGCTTTAGTAGTTTTTTTCAGATCAAAGTTCCCGAGATTAGCGCCTAGAGCCCATACACTTTCATATTCCGGTCCCTTGCCTTCTTCCTGATCTGTCTGTGTTTTCAAACCACACCTAATCGGACATGCATGGCAGCCATAGTGTTCGTTAACTATCTCCTCCCTCATGGTTTCCCCAGATAGATTATCTACTCTCTCATCCTTAACCCTTTGAAAATTCTCGATTGGGAACATCCCAAGCCAATCTAAGAGGTTTACCAGGATGGGAGTTCCGAACTTCTTCAATCCTCTAGAGGTGATCGGCGACGAGCTGATCTTGGACACGGCTTTTTTCACATAATCTTTTAAGCGTTCTTCATCCTCTATTTCTACTCTCCTGTCCCCTTGGACGGAGATCCCTTTTAACTTCTTAGACCCCATCACAGCTCCGATTCCTCCTCTTCCGAATACCCTATCGTCATCGGTGACTACATTTGCGAAACGAACTAGATTTTCGCCTGCAGGTCCTATGACTGCACTCATCTCATCTAGTTCATCCAGCGTTTCTCCGACCTTTTTTCCCCAGAGATCGGTTTCTTCAATACTCACATCTTCATCATCGATCCTTATAATTACTGGGACATCGGATTCACCCTGGATTATCAAAGCGTCGAAACCAGTAGATGAAAACTCTTTCCCCAAAAACCCACCAACATTGGAGTCTAATATCGTTCCTGTAAGAGGGGATTTTGTCGACACGGAGAATCTCCCACTTGTGGGGACTATAGTGCCTGTTAAGGGTCCTCTGGCAAATATCAACGTGTTCTTATCAATCGGATCATCTGTTGGTTGAATCTCTTCGAAAAGTAGTCTACCTCCAAGACCTCTCCCACCGAGGAAGTTTTTGAGTTTATCTTTACCGATATCCTCGGATTTGATCCTTCCTGTTCTAAGATCTACACGAACTGATTTGTTCCACCAACCTTTCATACACATAGATATCGATTCTCACTATAATCTTTATGGATATATTGGCCTCGCATGAAAACTCGCATGAAAAAGGTTTTTATATCATACCTTCTGTAAAGGGCTTGTTCCATTGGTAATTAACCGATGACTTATGAGGACTATCAGTCCGAAAGAGGTGTTAAAGATGGCAAAAATATATGTAAATTTCGAAATGTCCGACGATTTGATCGATAAAAGTTATGAATCAGTAGAGATCGCTAGAGATACTGGCGAAGTTAGAAAAGGGACCAATGAAGTGACCAAGGTTGTAGAACGAGGAGATGCAAAGTTGGTCGTCATGGCGGAGGATGTAAACCCACCGGAGATCTTGGCCCATATGCCTTTACTCTGTGAAGAAAGGGGTGTTCCTTATTCCTATGTACCCAGTAAACAGGAATTGGGAGCTGCTTCTGGTATCGAAGCCCCTTCTGCTTCTGTAGCTATAACAGATCCGGGCAAAGCGGAACAAATGATAGAAAACATTAAAAAGTCTGTAGAAGAATTGAAGTAATAGACTAAAAATCCATAAAAGAGGAGTTTTAAATGGCTGAATATGAAGGTACACCGGGTGAAGTTGTCGAGATCGTGGGTAGAACCGGTATGACTGGTGAGGCTACCCAGGTAAAAGTCAGAGTTCTCGAAGGTAGAGATGAAGGTAGGATCATCACTCGGAATGTAATGGGCCCGGTTCAAAAAGGTGACAAATTGATGCTAAGAGAGACCGCTAGAGAAGCAAAGAGTATAGGGGTCAGATAGTATGGTCGAAGCCAAGGAATGTTCTTTCTGTGGCAATAAGATAGAACCAGGGACTGGTAAATTATTTATAAAAACCGATGGCCAGACATTCAATTTTTGTAACAGCAAGTGTGAAAAGAATATGATCGGTCTGGACAGGAAAGCGAGAGAAACCAAGTGGACAAGAAAACATGCTCAAGAGAAAGCTGTGAAGACTTACCATAAGAAAGAAGCCAAGGAATCTAAGAAGAGGATTATAAAAAAGAAGAAAGGATAGGGTGATTATTTTGGAAACTACCTTTTTGATGGTTAAACCTGATGGTGTTCAAAGAGGTTTGATTGGTAATATAATCTCTAAGATTGAAGAAAAGGGTTTGAGGATTATAGCCCTAAAGATGCTATCGGTCGACGGAGAGACAGCTTCTGAACACTATGCTGAACATGAGGGAAAAGATTTCTATGAACCTTTACTGGAGTATATAACATCTGGTCCTGTTGTAGCAATGGCTTTAAAAGGAGATTCTGCTATCTCTATGGTCAGAAAGATAGTTGGAGAAACCGACCCCAAAGAAGCTTCACCAGGTACCATACGTGGAGATTATGGTATAGAGATCGGAAGGAACATAGTCCATGCTGCGGATTCTAAAAAAAGTGCGGAGAGAGAATTGAATATATTTTTCGATAAAGAGGAATACCAAGATTATTCTCGATCAGAAGAGGAATGGATATACGAGTGAATTAATCTTTTAAAGTCTCGAGATGTTTCCTCACTTTATCTAGATACTGATATGCACCTAGTCTTTCAAATTTCCTCTTTGCCTTCTCAAGGTTTTCTTTAGCCTTTTCTGGTTCATCTTTTTCTAAATAGATCCTGCCCAATTCGTAACTGTTTTCAGCTTTAGGGAAGGGTATATCGAGGTCCTCGATATAAGACCAAGATCTTTCCATTGAGGATAGAGCCTTTTCCAAGTCTCCTTGCATCCTTTGTATTATAGCTCTGATCCTTTCAACTGAAGATAAACCGATCTTCTCCCGAATAGGTTTCATAACCTTCTCTGCCCTATCAGTATATTTTTTGGCCTTTTCCATATCACCCTTTCTAGCTAAGGCTTCTGCCTGGTTAAAATAACTCCATCCTATGAATCTTTTATCACCTATCTTTTTTGCATAATCCATGGTCTTTTGGAAATGTTCTATGGCCTTTTCCCATTCTGCCATCTTCATGAATTGATCGCCCATGTTATTATATGCCCTTTCTAGGTCTTTATACGAGTTTTGTTTTTTCAGGGCTGGGATACTCCTTTCATAATATTCAATGGCTTTTTCGTTCTGTCCCTTTTGAGCGTAAATATTCCCCATATCGATGTAGGTTAAAGATAAGATATGATCATCTTTCAGCTCTTTTGCTTCTTTGACGACCTGTTGATATAATTCTAAAGCTTCTTCGAATTCCCCTTCTCTCCATATAAGATATCCCATTCCCCTTTTACAATCCGTGTATCCTTTTGATTCTTCGTCATATAATTCAAGAGCCTTTTGATAAGATTCATTGGCAGATTCAAAATCTTGAGAATCACTATGGGTATGGCCTATCCACCTTAAAGCATTAGCCTGTATGTTTTCTTCTCCTGTTTTTTCAGATAGCTCAAGTAGAGATCGGAAAGCCTCTAGTGCACGCTCAGTGGCGCTGATCTCATAAGATAATTTTCCGATACTATTCAATATCGATATCATCTTTTTTTGGCTATCCTCGATATCATTTGATTTTCTTAGTGATGCAAGGGCATTTTCGTAATATTTTATTGCAGTTTCTATGGCGAACGCATTTAGAGCTTTTTCAGCTGCTTTAATTGAATACTCATAAGCCTTGTCATAGACTTTCCCTTCATAAAAATGCCTGCTCAATGAGTAATAATGTTCTTCTAATTCATCTTCATAGAACTCCTCAATAGCGTCTCCAATCTGTTTATTGAGTATCCTTTTTCTAGTTTTACCCATGTTGCCATAAATAGTCATCCTCAACTGAAGATGATTGAAACGATATATCTCTTTATCAGTATCTTTCTTTTCACTTATAATGTCATGATTCTCCAGATCTTCACAGGTATCTAACAATTTCAAAACGTCCATATCTATAGCATTTTCAAGTACCTCAAAATTAAACTCAGTGCCTATCACTGAAGCATACATCAATACTTTCTTTTCCATATCGTCTAATCTTTCTATCCTTCTGTTGGTAATATCTTTGATAGATGAAGGGATAGAGATATCTATTAGATCTTCTTGTGGGTTCCAATTATATGAATAAGGATTGATCACTCCTTCATCTACCATGGAATTTAATATCTCAAGAACATAATATGGATTACCCTCAGTTTCTTTATAGATCGTGAGGAGAAACGATTCAGGTAGGTCCGAAGTTTGAAGTTGCTTTTTAACTATCTCGGAAACGGGTTGAAATCCCATCCGATTGATCTCTAGAATATTAACTATTCCTTCATGTTTCGTCCTCTCTAATAAAACCTCTAACGGCTTTTTCTTACCATGGGTTTTTAGTTCTTCAGGTCTGTATGCTCCCATTACCATAACTCTATCGTCATGTATATTCCTGACTAGGAAATGTAGCAACTGTGATGATGCTTCATCTATCCATTGTAGGTCGTCTAAGAAGAGTAGAAGTGGTTGTTCTTCAGATAGATTTTTTACCAGATTAATTACCTTCGTGAACATTACTTCCCTTTCGTTTGATATAGAGATCTCTAACGATTTATCCGTTGAGGAACCTAACCCGACTAAAGAGATAGGCTTATCCGTTGAGGATCGGCTTACGGCACTCGCACCTAATCCTACATATCCTTCACTCGTAGAGGTTGAACTATCACTTTCATCTCTTTTGATATAATCTCCTAAAGCTTCGATAAAGGGTATGTATGGATCTGTACTTTCATGATAAAGACATCTTCCCCACATGAACCTAAAATCGTTTTCGCTGCAATCTTGACTAAACTTTTCAGCGATCCTTGTTTTTCCAACTCCTGCTTCTCCTTTCAGTAGTACGAATCTCCCGTTACCTTTCAAGGTCTCTTTCATATGCTCTTTTAACTCATCGAGCTCTCCCCATCGATTTACAAAATCACATGATTTTTCAGTTTCCAATAGAGATTCCAACACACCCATGGGATTATATTAACCAAAAATGATTAATAAAACTTTCGGTGATATACTAAATATCCCCTGATACAAAAAAAAACTACAACATCAGACAATCACCGAAAGGCTTATAAATATTGATATCCATTATGATATTGTCTGACGTATTTAACATTTACGTCGGACTAAAATTAATATGGTGCCTATATGGCGTCGGACACACAAAGAATAACTGTCAGAATACCAAAAGATATGGCGGATGACCTCCAAAGCCTTGTTGATAAAGGTGAATATTCAACGATGTCTGAAGCGATAAGGTCATCTATCAGCGAGTTTATAGAGAATAAAAATTCACCAGATCACATATCAAAAGTCACTGTAGATCTTCCAAAAAAGAAAGTCAATGAGATAAAGAACCTCGTCCAAGAAGGGGATTCTATATCTGTAGATGATGCTATAAGGAATGCTGTTCGGGATTACGTTAAAGAGAAGATAGATCAATACAAGAAGAGGTTGGAAGAATAGTTATTCAAGATTAAGAATCCAATAACAGACTTCACGATAATCTCTTGATAGAGTTGATAGAGAGGTCTATTAGAAGGTATCATCATGAATCGAAATAGAGGTTATAAACATAAGGAAGGTTCATCAGGATTAGATGTGTTAGTTATCGGTGTAGGAGGCGGGGGTAACAATAGTATAAATCGTTTAAGCAGGATAGGTGTGTATGGGGCTAAGACCATTGCAGTTAATACAGATAAGGAACATCTGAATAATATCTATTCTGACACCAAGATGTTGATCGGAAAGGAACATAATAAAGGGCTTGGAGCTGGTGGAGATCCAAATGTAGGTATGGAATGTGCAGAATCAGCGTATGGAGGATTCAAGAAGTTATTAGATGATAGTGAACTTGTCTTTATCACAGCAGGGATGGGTGGTGGAACAGGAACTGGAGCAGCACCGGTTATAGCTGAGATAGCGAGAAGACAAAAGGCAATGGTGATCAGCATCGCAACCATGCCATTCTCTGTAGAAGGTAATAGAAGAAATACTGCTATACAGGGTGTCAGACGGTTACGCGAATACTCGAATTCTATGATCCTTTTAGAGAACGATAAACTTTTGGAAGTCGTACCAGATCTGCCTATGGATCAGGCTTTTGGGATTATGGACTCACTCATATCTGAATTGATAAAAAGTGTTACAGAGATCATCACATTGCCATCCTTGATCAATCTAGATTATAACGACCTAAAATCTGTTCTTGGAGATGGTGGAGTCTCTACTTTGATGATAGGCGAATCCTCATACGACGAGCCCAAGAAAGCAGTGAAGGAGGCCAGTGAAAATCCTTTTTTGAACGCTGATTATAAGGGGGCAAAAAAAGCTCTTATACATGTAACTGGTGGTCCAGATCTTTCGATAACCAAGATGAATACGGTTGTTGATATGATGACTTCTAAGTTGGATCCTAGAGCGGGAGTTATCTTTGGAGCACGGATAGACGAAGAATGTAGAAATAAGATCAAACTGATGTCTATCGTTACAGGTCTTAACAGAAAGAGTAAAAACAAAGTTAAGGCGATTTCTTGAAAAGAGTGTAAAAAGAGGAATATGTATAAGAAATTGCAGTATAAGAAACATAAGAAATGTATTAGTCATGTCGGATAGTAGTGAAATATATGACAGAAGATCCAGTTTCGTCCTGTTTGCATCAAAGTGATAAAGGTATTTACCTAGATATCACCGTATCTCCAAATTCATCTGAAGATTCGATTAATGGTTTTGATCATTGGAGAAAGAGATTGAAGGTCTGTGTAAAAGATATAGCTGAAGACGGGAAAGCGAATAGTTCGATTATCGAATTGATGGCTGAGAAATTGGGAGTATCCCCTAGGGATGTAGATATTGTAAAAGGTAGAAGGTCGAATAAAAAGAGGCTTTTTATCGCTGTGGAAAAGGATAAGGTTGTCAATGTTCTTAGAAGTATTTTAGAGGGTAAGTAAAGCATGAGGATAAAAGAGAAATTGGAGGGAACTGAACGGGTTTTAGAAACGATTAGGGAGAAAAATCGTGAGATCCCGATCATAGTTGAAGGGAAAAAAGATGTGAATGCACTTAGAAGACTTGGGATAAAAGGTAGGATAATCAAAATAAAGACATCGAAGACCGTTTTTAGGATAATTGAGGGCCTTAGAAAGGAACACGATGAGGTGATAATACTCACTGACTGGGATCGAACTGGAGCTAGACTTTATCATCGTGTTAAAAAAGCTTGCAAAGCAAACACCTTATCGTTTGACCAAAATATTAGAAAAAGATTGATTAAGTATACTAGGAAAGATATAAAAGATGTGGAAAGCCTTCCGGCCTTTTTGAGTAGATTGAGAAGGATAGTGAAAGATCCATATGAAGCTAGGAATAAACGATAGAAAAATATTAAATCGGTAAACACAATAGGGGGGTAGATTAAAGATGGCCCGAATTAAAGTAATCAAGGATGTTTCAGATTTCGTACCGATACTAAGAGCGGTGAGTTCACAGACTAAAAAAGAGGTTTTCACCGATCTCGCAGAAGGGTGGAGAACTGAAGATGAAATTAACGAGGAATATGGTGAAGAAGGAGTCGATGCACTCAAACATTTTGAGAAGATGAAGCTGGTGGAAACCAGGTGGCAGCACACAGATACAGGGACTAAAAAGGCATATCATACATACTATTCCTCGGTTCATATAGATGCTTCAGTACCTGTTCAGGAGATAAGTGAAGTGTTATATGCTGCTATGGTCAGCAGCGAGGAGTTTAAGGAATTAGAGGAAGATGTATTGAAATACGTTCGGGAAGGAGATAACTTCGCTAAGGACATCGCTGAAAAGATAGAATGTACTCCTATCACACTAAAGAGCCTGGTGAAACGTTCTTTGAAATTGGATTATCGGGGTCATAGGATAATGGAAGTTGAAGAAGAATAAGGAAGGGATAAAATGATAGACCTAGAAGATTTAGATATATTCTATAAGTATGATACAGGGACTTTCGCATTGATTTCAGGCATGTTTATGATCGCCACCGCCACCTACATAATTTATGGTGTATCACCTAAAGTTACAGGAGAAACAATATTTTATTATGCGATGGCTGCCTTGACACTGACTGTTTTAACACCTATACTGTTTTATCTTAGTGCACTTATAGAGTTCTCTGAGATCGTTGGAAAATTTTCTTCAGGTATAACTTTAGCGGTGTTTGGAACTTTGATATATCATATGACACAGTCCATTGAGATCGGTGAATGGCTCTATCCAATACCTCGGATCATAGTAACGGGTATACTCGGGTTTGCAACTTCTTTTCTATTTGTTAGAGGTGTTGCGGTCCAGATGAGGGAAGATAGTGGAAGTTGGATCGAGGACGAAGAAGATCTTGCTGAGGATGTTGAACCGGAAGAGGATATTGAAGAGGAAGATAAATTCCTCGAAGAGGAAGACGAACCCTGGTGAGATGATTGATAAGCGTTCTTAGGTTGGGTCACCGTCCTGAAAGAGATAAAAGGATGACGACCCATGTTGGTTTGACCGCTAGAGCTTTTGGAGCGGGATGCATGTATTTACCCAACATCGATGAACGGATTAAACAGACTTTAGAGGACGTAACTGGTCGTTTTGGGGGTAGTTTCTCGGTAAGAGAAATAGATAATTGGAGAGGGTTGATAGAAAACTGGTCGGGAGATGTCATACATCTAACGATGTATGGCGAAGACATCGATACTTTTTTTGAAGGAAAAAACATAGAGAACCCGTTGATTATAGTGGGAGCTGAAAAAGTTCCTTCAGAGGTATATGATAAGACGGACTATAATGTATCTGTTGGTAATCAACCACATTCTGAAGTAGCAGCTTTGGCGGTATTTCTTGATAGGTACAAGGGTAGAAAGTTGAGTAAGAAATATGATGGGGATTTAGGTATAATACCTAGGAAGAAAGGTAAAAAGATCGTAGATTATTCGGATATACCTAGTGCTTCTGAATGTTTTAAATTTATGATTGAAAGGGATATGAATCAAAGTCTGATAATTCATACTTTGAATGTTCTTGATAGAACCTTAGAACTCCACGAAAGATTTGGAGGTGATCTTAAGTTATTAGTAGCTGGTTCCCTCTTACATGATATCGGAAGAACGGTCACACATGATGTAGCACACGGAGTAGAAGGTGGTAGGATAGTTAGGGAAGAGGGTTGGGATGAGGATTTAGCTAAGATTGTTGAAAGACATATTGGGGGAGGTATAACAAGGGAGGAAGCTGGAAAACAAGATCTGCCATCTAGAGATTATTTACCCGAAACTTTGGAGGAAAAGATAATCTGCCATGCTGACAATACTGCTGGAGGGGAAGAAAGGTTCTATGACCTAATCGAGAGAACTAAAAAAGCGGGTTTTCATAAAAGTGTTGAAAGGATGAAAAAATTGGCCAAAGAATTTGAATACTAAACCTTAAAATTAAAAAAAAGATAATTAGGAAGGAGTTTTAAGATTAGTGTTTTAATATTACAGCCTTTCTCCGGGTTCTATGTCCATCATCATAAATCCTGAGTTCACTTTTGGATAGAAATCCGTGGATTTTTCTGGCATTCGTTCACCGTTCTTTGCAACCTTTAGAACCTGTTCAGGTTTGGTGGCGTTGACTAAAAATGCGACCTTCCCGTCGCCTTCCTCAACTCGTTCCACAGCATCATCTGACCACCTTTCGTAAGCTATGCTCACATCGATATCAAGATCGGAGGCATCCATAATACCTTCGAAGATAACATCACGTAAAACCACAACATCAAGTTCTTTGTAGTCCTTTGAATAATCATCTGAAAGGAATTCTTGGATAGCCGACTTTTCTCGTAGTCTTAGTCCCAACGTCCGGTTCCCATCGTAAACTACGAAAGAGGTAGTATCTTTGTTTTCATATAAGAATCCTTCAGCTTCACTTATTTTGATCTGATAAGTTTCAAAGTATTCCTTCATCTTTTCGATATGGTCGGTTTTAAGTTCATGTTTTAAAAGTAATCTGTGACCAGGTAGAACGACCAATCCAGGGTCTTCCACTGGGACCATATATGTCATCCTCCAATTGAAAGCATCATCCTCCTGCCAGTCAGGATTTTTCGCCCTCAACTCGTCTCTGAAATTTACAGCCGTTTCGTATCTATGATGCCCATCGGCGATCACCACTTGTTCATCTTTTAGTACTTTCCCGACAGCTTTGATATGTTCTTTATCTTCTATTTTCCATACCCTGCTGTGAACCCCATATTCATCCGTGGCTTCGAAAAGAGGCTCTCTATCCGCGATATTGTTGAACAATTCTATAGTAACATTATTTGTGTCGCTGTAAAGCATGAAACCCGCTTCGAGATTTTTTTCAGTGGCTCTCAGCATATTAAGCCTGTCTATCTTCGGCCCTTTATGGGTTTCTTCGTGAGGGAGAACGATGTTTTCTTCGAAAGGATATAGTTTAACTGCCGAAACGAATCCTTTTCGAGTGTATCTCTTACCGAGGACTTCGAAATCTTGAAAGTATATGTATATCCCCGGATTTTCTTCTTTTTCAAGTATACACTCCCTCAACCAGTTGTTCAATCTCTCTTTGGCCTTTTCATACATATTTTCTTCTTTTGGTAAGATCAGTCGGCAGTAATTGTATTCACTTTTATCGTAATATTTTTCCCTCAATTCATCGTTGATTTTATCGTATGGTTGGGTGATGATCCTTTCCATGTTCTCGATCTTATCTTCACTGTATTTTATCCCTTTGAACGGTTTGATCTCGACCATTTTTAGCCCCTTTTCTCTAGTTCTTCGATCACTTGTTCCGCAGCCAATGTTCCAGCTCTGATCTGCCCCTCAAATGTTTGTGCTCCAATATGTGGAGTTGCGTGGAAGTTATCCAATTCAAACAGTGGGTTATCTCCTGGAGGTTCCTCTTCGAAAACATCTTTGCTAGCGAACCGTATCTCTCCGTTCTTCAATGCTTCATATAGTGCTTTCTCATCGACAACTCCGCCTCTAGAAGGGTCGACTAGTGTTGCACTATCTTTCATCTTTTTGAATTCTTCTGTGCTCAGTAGATGATGTGTTGCTTCGATATGTGGAACATGGATCGTAATAACATCACTGTTTTTGAGCAGTGTCTCCATATCTACCATCTCGGCTGGGCTAGGATCTTCTATATCTCTAACATCATATGCGATTATATCCATACCGAAGGCACTAGCCCTATCAGCTACTGCCTGACCAATGTTACCGTATCCTATTACTCCAAGAGTCTTTTCGTATAATTCATTACTCTGTAGATCCTTTTTAATCCACTTGCCATCTTTTAGACTGTTGGTACCTGCTACGATATCCCTATAGGCCGCAAGTATGTGAGTCATGGCTAATTCAGCCACAGATACGGTCGTAGCCGTTGGTGTGTTGTAAACTTCAACACCCATCTCCTCGGCGTAATCCACATCTATGTTATCTAATCCGATTCCTGGACGACCGATAGCTTCTAGGTTTTCAGCTGCATCAAGAGTAGGCTCACGAACCTTTGTAGAACTTCGGACTATCAAAGCGTGGTAAGGGGGAACTTTCTCCGTTAATTCCTCTTTTGACATACCAAATTCCTGGTCTACTTCCAAACCAGCTTTTTCTAACATCTCGATGGCTTCTTCTGCTACTGGATTACAGACTAAAACTTTCTTTGCCATATATATCACAGCTCCGCTACGTCTTCTATAGCATCTGTCAATTCCTTTATGCTTTCAACATCGTGGATCCCCATATGCCCTATACGGAATGTTTTTTCCTTGAGTTTTGAACCGTATCCATTTGCAAATGCCATGTTATACTTCTCATCGATTTTTTCTCTTAATTCTGCGATGTTGATCCCTCTCGTATTCTTGATGGTACTGACTGTTTGAGACATGTAACCTTCTTCTGGGAACATATCGAAGTGTTCATAGGCCCATTCTCTAGTGAATTCTGCCATATCTTTGTGTCTCTTATCGATATTCTTGTAGCCTTCTTCGAGCATATATTTCATCTGTTTTCTGTAAGCTAACATAAGTGAGATAGCTGGTGTTGAATGTGTCTGTCCCTTTCTGTTGTAATAATCTATACTCCTCTGGAAACCACCATACCATGAAGATGAATCAGAATTTACTTCTCTATCATAGGCCTTGTCGTTGACTACACAAACAGCCAATCCCGGAGGCATAGCGAAGGCCTTCTGGACTGAAGAGAAAATAACGTCTATATTACTTCCTTCAATATCTATGTAATCCCCACCCAGTGCTGAAATTGCGTCAACTATGAACAGGGTGTCCGGATAATCCGCCATCACTTCACCTATTTCTTCAAGAGGATTTCGAATGCCAGTCGAAGTTTCATTCATAACACAGGTAAAAGCATCGTAATTATCTTTTTCTAGAGCCTTCCTTACGTCTTCTGGTTTTACAGCTTTCCCCCACTCATATTCTAATCTATCTACATTCTTACCCAATCTATCAGCTATATTAGCCTGCCTTTCACTGAAGCTCCCACATGTACCACAGAGTACTTTGTCGTCGACCAAATTTATTATTGAACTCTCCATAAACTCCGTTCCTGAAGCTGTTAAAATTATAACATTATTGTCAGTTTCTAAGAACTTTTTAGTGTCTTCCACGATCGTGGTATAAAGGTCTGTCATCTTATCAGAACGGTGGCCAAACATCCACTCGTTCATAGCATCTATCACTTCTTTTCTAACTTCCGTGGGTCCTGGAAGATATAATTTTTTATGTTTCATATACACCACCTGGTTTGGGATTAAAGACTGTGTATATAATTATTGTGATTTTGAAACGTTTTGAAAACTTTGTCCTTTTTCAAAACTTTTTATCAATAGTCAACTGTCCATTCTAAAGTCTCATCAGCTCCATTGTAAAGCCAGTATCCTTTCTCTGGGATGAACTCGAATCCATCAGGATCGTGGTCGTACGCTAGATTATTATCCTGTTCCGAGTCGAAATAACCCACTATAGTGATTTCTTCGGGTACACCTCCAACTGAAGTGGTAGAACTTGGGTATCCGACCATATTCCACCCAGGTTCTAAAGTGATGTTCGTGTTTTCTGGCTCGGTACCCAATAAAGTAAGGGTATCGTTCTCGGTCATCTCTATCCATAGTCCCTTTGTCTCATCCCACTGGATATCATCGTTAAAGATGTCGTTACGTTCCGGTAAATAGGATTTCCATTCATCAGTTCCAGATTCATAGTACAAAACTTTCTCGTAACTACCAGTGATCCCATTCTCTTCATCTTCTAATATGGATCCTAGTTCGGTATCTATAGGGATCAGATTGGAAGATACGAAGTTCCAATCATTTGCTTGACCGTCAGCATACAATTCGATATCGCTAGTCAAAAGTTCATCAGTCGGTTCAAAGAAAGGGGATGGTCTAAGACTAGCATCTCCGATCAGAACCATCCCATAGAACCAAGGAGGAGCGTAGGACAGGTCTTTCACATCATTAAACCACTCTACGAAAGCTTCGCCGAAATCCTCTCCCTCCGAAAGAGGTCCGTAGAAATATTGGTCCTCAAGCATCCCTCCCGTTTTTGTAGATCCCCAAGAGAGTAGTCCAGAATCACCATCATTGAAAGCGATAGTACTACCTAGATTATCTTCGTAGGTGAAATCTGTTCCTGAGCAGACAAAGAGATGGTAAAAAAGAGCAGGTGGAAGGATATCGCGATAATTAGAATTATAAACGTAATCGTACTGCCCACCTTCATTATAGCTATGTCCTTCAGGCCAGCCATGGGAGCGAGTGAATATCATATCTTGGTCAACGGGCATCCTGTTTTCGATATAATCGGTAGCTGTGGTCTTATCAGGATCGTTCTCCATAGTTATATTGTTGTATATCATCCCTAGGTTTTCCTGATCGTCCGGTCCCATATCTTCCCAATCATTGTCGATATAGGCAAGCGCTTTCTGTTCAGGCCTCAAATCCCCGATACGATAAGCATGATTTTTATCGAAATAATCACCCATTATCTCAGTTTCATTCCCCGCCGAATCTAAATTGTCAGCTTTCATTCTAGACACCCATATATCTAAAGATTGGTCTCCAGACCAACTATCATAGTAACCGCTGTTGTTCGTATCCTCCCAGACCCCTTCGAGATCCATATAGAAAAGGTCCGATGGAAAAGTTTCGTACTCGGGAAAACCAGTATAATCACTTTGGTCCATCTCGTATATGATGTATGGAACATCGCCTATCAATTTGGCACCTATCAGGGATTCCGGTTCGGAATGCATGTCTATGAGCAGGTTTCTCAAGTCTTCAGCTGTACCTGAAAAAGTGATCAATTCTACATCTAATCCGTCGAGTAACAGGTTATCTATATGACGATTCAGTTCTGATTCGATGTTATCGTACAGACCCTCCTCGATGATCAACGCTACACGTCCACGGGAGTCGTTAGTCTCTCTTAAAGATTCTACTGAGATCCTCGTGCTGTCTGGAAAAGAGGGAATCTCGTGGAACCTTTGAGGTGTATCTTCAGGATTTTTCCAACGAGTTATTTGGATTTCTAGTTCAGAGGAATTCCCTGCGTTGATGTCATCCAGATTTCTTTCGGATATAGATGAAGTACCAACACCTATCATAGAAAATAAAATCATACAAAAAATGATTTGAACAGTCAATTTAGGTCTAAGCTCATTCATACCGACACCAAAACCCGATTATTCATAAAATATATAATTTTATTGATGGGTAGTGGTTCATCCTTTTGTTAGTGCGTTTGTTAGTGCGTTACATAGAACTGGCTCTGTGAATCGATGGAATTTTTGTACAATTCTAGTAGATCCTACGATAAATAATACGTATTTAATTAGGGTAATATCGGGATGAAAAATATTGTATTAAAAACCTGATATGGAAGACTTGACTATTCTGTAACAGCCTATGACTAAAAATAATAGAAAGAGAAACCTAGAAATTTTTTACAGTAGTGAATGAAATATGAGAGATATACATTTTCCTATAATTTTTAACAGAAAAGCACAGGTCGGTGATACATCAGATGGGCAACATATTTTTATACTATTCGTTAATCATTAATTATGGTGATAGTCCATCGGAGATATATCCAAGACCATATCGGATACAGCTTACAAGGCATATGAAAAAAAACTGTTGAAAGAGATCAAAGAAGGTAAGCTTCCCACCCATATAGCGGTTATAATGGACGGCAACAGGAGATTTGCCCGTCAATTAGGCTTGAACGAAGATGACGGTCATGTTATGGGCAAGGATAAACTAGAGGAGATGCTGAACTGGTGTACTGAAGTGGGTGTAAAGATACTCACAGTATACGCTTTTTCTAAGGAAAACCTAAATAGAGATAGCAATGAAATCGAGCATCTTATGGACCTGTTCGAGGAGAATTTCAGAAAAGCAGCCGATGATGAAAGGGTCCATGAGAACCAGATCAGGATCCAAGCGATAGGTGCTCTAAATAAGTTATCTGACGGGGTGAGGGAATCTATACGGTATGCCGAAGAAAAAACGAAAGATTACGATAAGTATTTTTTCAATATAGCTGTCGCCTACGGTGGGAGAGAAGAGATTATCCAAGCGATAAAGAAGATGGCGAAGGAAGTAAAAGAAGGAAAGATCGATGTAGAAGATATCGATGAAAGAGCTTTTACTAAAAGGCTTTATACGGCGGATTTTCCGGATCCAGATCTAATTTTAAGGACCAGTGGTGAAGAAAGGATATCTAACTTTTTAATCTGGCAGTTGGCCTATTCAGAACTGTATTTTACAGATGTTTACTGGCCCGGATTCAGGAAGATAGATTTCTTAAGAGCTATAAGATCCTATCAAGATAGGGAAAGAAGGTTCGGTGAGTGAGGTTTTTATTACTGATGATATCTACCATATATTCCACTGTTATACATTAAATCATAGAAAGATTTAAAAACGAACCTCCTATCTGATTTCCACAGCCTATAGAAGAGTGAGAATATGAAGGTCATCAGCAAAGAAGATTTTAAAGATTTAGTGGATAATTTGGTAAAGGAAGATCACCGTGAGGTAGTAGGCGTCCAAGAAAAGGGGGACAAGTATGTTTTCGATGTCCTCAACAATGCGGAAGACCTAAGATTGGATTACGATGTTACTATTTTACCGCCGAAGAAATATTTTGCACCCCAAAAGGAAACTTTACTTAAATATAAAGTCAAAGATGGACATGAAGCAGTTAACGAAGTAACACCTCGAATAATTTTAGGTATACATCCGTACGACTTAGAAGCTATACGACAGATGGACAAGGTCTTTACAGATACCTACGAAGATGATAACTACCTTAAGAAGAGGGAAGCATCAGTTCTAGTCGGTGTAAATATGGAAGATGTTTCTGAGTGGAGTTTTGCAGGCAGTATGGGTACCGCAACCATCTCAGATCATTACGACCTTATGCTTACAGATATAGGTGAAAAATACGCAGTAGAGATAGGATCAGACAAGGGCTCGGACCTTTTAGATGGAGCAAATATCCAGGATGCAACGGAAGAAGAACAAAAAGCAGTGGAAAAGAAGAAGGAAGAGATAGATGAAAAGTTCGAGAAAAAACTCGACTTTCCGCCAGAAGAATTACCAGAACTTTTAGAAGAGAACTATGACAATGTCGAGTTTTGGGAAGAAAACTCAGAAAAGTGTTACAGCTGTGGTTCGTGCAATTTAGTATGTCCCACCTGTTACTGCTTCGATGTAAAAGATATAAACGAGATCACATTAGATGAAGGAGAAAGGATAAGACAATGGGACGGATGCTTACTCGAAGAATTTGCCATAGTTGCAGGTGATGAAAATTTTAGAGAAGAGAGGCATCAAAGATATCGCCACAGATTCATGAGAAAAGGGCGATATATCTATGAGCGATTTGATGATATAGCATGTGTTGGCTGCGGTCGCTGTGGGTCACAATGTGTTCCCGATATCGCAGATCCAACTAAAGTTTACAATGATCTGAAGGAGGTATCAGAATGACTGAAGAATCGGTATATCTACCAGAGAAAGCTAAGATATTGAATATAAAACAATTGACGGAGAATGAGAAACTTTTCGAGATCGTTCTTGAAAATGGGCAATCCCTAGATCACGATCCTGGCCAATTCGTAGAATTATCCATCGCTGGTGTAGGCGAAGCTCCTATATCGATTACTTCTTCACCTACTAAGGAAGGAGAATCTTTTGAATTGTGCGTTAGAGCTGTGGGGAATGTGACGAATGCCTTACACTCTTTAGATATCGGTGACGAGATAGGTATACGTGGTCCGTTTGGTAACGGTTTTGATGTTGACGAGTTCAAGGGTCAGGATGTACTGTTCATAGGCGGTGGGTTAGGTTTAGCACCTTTGCGATCACTCATTAACTATGTTATCGATAGAAGAGAAGAATTCGAGAAAGTGATGGTATTATATGGCTGTCGAGAACCATGTGAGATACTTTATGAGGACGAACTTGATCGCTGGGATGAATTGAGTGACATGGATCTTTTACAGACAGTCGATAAATGCCCCGACGGGGTTTGTTGGGAAGGCAATATCGGTGTCATCACGACTTTGATACCCAAGGTGGATTTTGACCCAAATACTACTATTGCTGCTGTTTGTGGACCACCGATAATGTACAAATTTGTCATGCAGGAGTTGGAGAAGAGGAAGCTTCCAGATAAGCAGGTATTCTTGTCGCTGGAACGGCGTATGAAGTGTGGTGTTGGTAAATGTGGTCACTGTCAGATAGATGGATTGTACACATGTCAGGATGGTCCGGTATTCAACTATGGGGATATCAAAGATGTAGAGGAGGCGTTATAGATGTCAGAAAAACCGAAAGCGGCATTCTTCGATTTTGCCGGATGTGAAGGAGATCAACTCCAGATCGCTAACCTAGAAGAGAAACTTCTAGATCTATTGGAGATCGTAGATGTAGTTAGTTTTAGAGAGGTCATGAAAGAGCACTCAGATGATTATGATGTAGCTTTCATAGAAGGCTCGGTGACCAACGATCATCTTGCTGAGAGGCTAGAAGAGATAAGAGAGAATGCCAGTATAGTCGTAGCCATCGGTTCTTGTGCTACAATAGGGGGTATAAACTCAATAAGGAATTCTCAGGACTTCGAGGAAGTGAAACGCAGAGTATATGGTGACAAAGGAGATATGTTTCCTTCATGGGACAAAGCAAAGGCCATAGAGGATGTTATCAAGGTAGATTATCACGTCCATGGATGTCCTATCGATAGAGACGAGTTCATACACGTTGTAGAATCGTTGGTACTAGGAAAAGAACCGAATATACCAAACTATCCAGTTTGTGTAGAATGTAAACTGAACGAGAACGTTTGTGCATTTGAGAGAGATGAATTCTGTGTTGGACCTATAACAAGAGCAGGGTGTGACTCATGCTGTGTGAACGAAGGCACGATATGCTGGGGATGCCGTGGATTGATAGACAATCCGAACGAGGAAGCTCATAAAGAGGTTCTTGAAGAATATGGTTTGACGGTTGATGAAGTGATGAAAAAATTCAATCTTTATTTTGGTTGGCAGCAGGAGGCAAGAGAAGATGAGTGAAGATATAAACGTTGATGTCGAATATTTAACTAGAGTAGAGGGCCATGGAAACATCGTTGTTGATGTTGAAGATGGTAAGATCGAGAAATGTGAATGGCAGGTAGTTGAAGCTCCGAGATACTTTGAATCATTAGTTGTCGATAGAAGCTGGAAAGAATTACACCATATCACATCTAGGATATGTGGTATATGTTCTATAGGCCACACTCTTGCATCCCTTAAGGCAACAGAAGATGCCATGGACATCAAGGTATCAGAACAGGATAAACTACTACGGAGACTCGCGCTTCACGGGGAGAACATGCAGAGCCACGTTCTTCATGTAGGATATCTTGCTCTACCGGATCTGTTAGGAGCTCCATCAGTTATACCATTGGCCTCTTCTCACACTGACGAAGTAAAAACTGTGATACGGTTACACAGGTTGGCAAATGAGATGTCGAGTCTGATTACAGGTAGAACAACACATCCTCAAAGGTTAATTCCCGGAGGGTTCTCTAAACTCCCGACCGAAAAAGAACTTATCGATTTGAAAAGTAAGCTCAAAGGTTCTGTTGATGATTTGACTGCTGTTGCTGAACTGTTGAAAAAGGTTTCGCCCAACCTACCCGACTTTACTAGAGAGACTGAATTCATATCTTTGACCCATGATGATGAATATGCTCTTTATGACGGAGATGTAGAATCAACGGATGTTGGTACGAGCTCAGTAGATGATTATTTGGACGTCACTAATGAATACATAGTTCCACAATCCACGGCCAAGTATACCAAGAATAACAGAGAATCTTATATGGTCGGAGCACTTGCTAGATTAAATAATAATTATGAACAGTTAAGTCCCATGGCTAAAGAAGTCGCTGATAAATTCAACCTCAAACCAGTAAACCACAATCCATATATGAACACGGTGGCACAATTAGTAGAAGTAGTACACAGCGTAGAAGATTCAATAGATATCATCGATAAAATATTGGATAGGGGTCTAGAAGAGCAGAAAGAGTACTATCAACCAGAGATAGAAGTAAAAGCCGGCAGAGGCATCGCAGCTGTCGAAGTGCCAAGAGGAATACTATTCCACGATTACACCTACAATGAGAAAGGAGAGTGTACCGAAGCGAACTGCATAATACCTACAAATCAGAATCACGGTAACATACAACTAGATATGGAGAAATTGGTACCTGAGATGATCGGTGAGAAGTCAGAAGATGAGATAGAATTGACACTCGAGATGTTGGTAAGGGCATACGATCCTTGTATCTCATGTTCAACCCATTATCTTGACGTAGAATTCAGATGAAGACAATCGGAGTTATAGGTATAGGTAATCTATATCGCGGCGATGATGGAATTGGACCTAAACTGGTTCAAAAACTCCAAGAAAAACCCTTTTCACCACATATTCTTTTTTTCGATATCGGTCTTGGAGAGATAGATCTTTTACATATTTTAAAGGACCTCGATTCAGTGTTGATAATTGATGCGGTCAATTTTGATGGAGATATTGGTGAGTTTAGATTTTTTGAAATCGATGAAGTAGACTCGATCAGAGAAATATCTGGATCTCACGGTTCTAACCTGTTCCAAATCATCGAATTATCTAGGAAACTAGACGAAGCCCCAGATGAAATAATCATAATGGGTATAAAACCGAGTGAGATGGAGCTCGGTGATGAGATGAGTACTGAGCTTGTAGAAAATATTGACATATACATAGAAAAGTTAGAAGAAAGGATAGAAGACATGAATTCGTGATGAACTATTCAATTAAACTAAACATTAAATAAGACCTATTCGACTATAATTGTGATGAACGAAGAGACTTTTAGTAAGAAAGATGCAGAGCTTCACTCTATGCTTAGACATGATCTAAAAAACAAATTACAGGTCTCCTTAGGTTATCTTCAACTATTAAATGATATGGATCTAACTGAACAGCAGAACCTTTTTGTCAAAAAAGCATTGATGTCTTTAAAGGAAAGCACTCAGTTGATCTCAAAAGTGCGAGATATACGTTCTATCTGGGACCAAGAAGGGTACGAAGTTGATATAAATAAGATTTTAGAGGAAGTTGTTAGTGAATATCAACATTTGGCTAGTGAAGAGGATATAGAAATAGAAGTTGAGGGAACTGATGGAACTGTTATTGGAAGCGAGTTATTTAAAAATCTCTTTTCTAATCTAATCGACAATTCAATCAAACATTCAGACTGCAGTGTCATCAAGATCGAGATAAATGAAGATGAGGAAACGGTTGTGGTTTCTGTAGAAGACGACGGGAAGGGGATCCCTGAGGGTATCGAAGAAAATTTATTTGATTTTGGAGTCAAAAAAGGTGATAATGCTGGTACAGGTCTAGGTTTGAGTTACGTGAAAGAGATCGTTGAAATGTATGATGGGAGTATCGAAGTGAAAGAATCTGAGTCAGGCGGTGCACGGTTCGATATTGAATTTGTGAAGGCTTGATTTTTTCGAACCTTTTGAGTTATATATTGAATAAAATCAAATAAATTTTCTGTCAGGCCAAAGAGGACAATTCTTTACGAGGGCGCAAGCGAGGTAACGAACGTCATCAGGGTCAATACAATTTTTCTCAGGTTTTTTCAATGAGTTCAATATATTAAATGTCCCTTAATACACCTAATTCATAAAATGTTTGTAAATAGTAAGGACTAAGCTAAATAAGAAATATCTGATAGGGATCGAACCAAAATGAATGGGCCGTGGTCGTGGATTCAGTTCGGAATATTCACTACGTAAATATTCCAAACGCTCGTTTATTTTGACTAAAATAAACTCGTGAAACAAATCCCTATAAAAAAGGCCGTGGTCGGGATTTGAACCCGAGCCAGGGGATCCACAGTCCCACATGCTGCCATTGTAGTCCGAGTGTAGAACCACTCGAATAGCTACACCACCACGGCCATTATGTGATTATGTATTTTGAGGTAGAAAAAGGTCGGATATATTATTTTTCCTTAAGTTCACTGAATGAACTTGTCGAGAACCGAATCAACTTTCTTTTTTAATTCTTTATCATTCCTTTGTTCTAAGAGGAATAATAGGAGTTCCAGTCTTAGCAGAGTAGCGAAACTGATCTTTCCTATCTCGTCCTCGGAACTTTCGATAGGATTGGTGACTCTCTCTTTAAGGTCGATAAAAATCTCCGAAATGTCTTCAACGAGCTCGTCTCCATCCTCAGATCTGTATCCCATAACGTTGAGCAATTCTAGGATCCTTTCTGCTTTATTTCGCTCCCACTCTACCATCATATTAGAAGGTTGACCCGTGTCTATATTGCTGGGGCATAATAGAAATACGCCAGCTGTTCTCCCGTATATCTTTTCAGGGATGTGATGTGTTTTCTTTTCACCTATCGGTTCAAGATAATCGTATTCTTCTAATTTTTTTATATGTCTATAAATAGTGGATTGATCCTTATCTAATGATTCAGCTAATTGCGAGATAGACATGTCATTTATTCTTAGTAAAGAAAGGATGTTACTTCTCGTATCTTCAACAGCTATTTTAATCGCTTTTGGGTTACGGACCACCTTAACGTCTTTTTTCATGACTAATCATCTCTGAAGTTTCCGTAATAATTAAATTTTTTGTAATACTCTGAAATATCACTCGAGTCCTTCAAAATGAGCGATCAACTCTTCTATTTCATCATGGATCTCATCATTTTTACAGAATTCTATCAAAATAATCAAGACTTTTAGTCTTAATGTTTCTAAGAATCCCATCCCTACTAAACCTTTGTCTTCGAGTATATCTATAATTTTATCATCTATATTAGAAAAAAATTCGCCTAGATCTTCTACCAATTCTTCTGATAGCTCGAAATCGTAACCTAGAGTTTTTAAACTTTTAAGGATACGAAGTGTGTGGTCTTCATCCCACGTTAAACTTTCGGTAATAGGGTCCCCTGGATCCATGGACTTGGGACAGGGCAAGAACAGTTTTGCGGTCCTACCATAAATCATACCGGGAACGTTATTTATTACCTTCTCACCCTTTAATTCAACATATCCATATTCTTCTAGCTTTTTCACATGTCTATATATTGTAGAACGATCCTTATCCAGTCCCTCTGCTATCTGGGATATCGACATATCATCCACTTTAAGTAATTCTAATATGTTTTTTCTTGTATTTTCTAAGAGTACTCTAATCCTATCTGAATCATGGACGAGTTCTACATCTTCCTTCATGTATATTTAAAAAAGGCTGTAAGGTAAATAAAATTTCGGATAGATTACCCATCTTCCCATGCAATCTTACCTTCAAAATCTGAAAAAACGTTAGAAATATATTTTTCTAATTCTGGCTGTTTCTCTATCTCGATTAGATATAGTACTAATTTAAGTTTTATCAGGTCTCGATAGTTCATTTCTAGGATTCCTTCTTCGATCTCGTCAACTTTAGAGGATAAGTGTTCATTCATCATATTTAAGAAGTCCAGTAAGTTAGTCAAGGTTTCTCTAGAGATATTGTTGGTGAATCCCATCATCTCCAGTTTTTCCAAGGTATTTTGGTCGTAACCTAGATTCCAGTTTATCATAAGCGATGCTAGATTTTTTATATTATCTGAGTCAGGATTTATAAGGAAAGCTTCAGCTGTCCTCCCATATATTTTCTCAGGGATATGAGATTCTTTTCGTTCACCGATGACTTCAACAAAACCAGCCCTTTCCAATTTTTTTATATGTCTATTGATAGTTGATTGATCTTTGTTAAGTACCTCCGCTATCTGGGAGATCGACATATCATTTACTCTCAATAAAGCTAAAATCTTTTCCCTAGTTTTTTCCAGGGAAAGTTTGATACGATCCATGTCATCTACTGTTTGAACTTTATGATTCATATGCCTTGTATTTCAATGAAACCTAAGATAGATAAAATTTTTGTATATGTGTACAATTGTCCAATATTACACATCTAAATCTTCCAGTTGTTCATCTGCTTCTTTCCCGGTTAATTTTTTGATATCCCCTCGTGCTTCGTTTAGTCTCTTCTCACAGTGGTCTATCAATTTCATCCCTCTTTCATATAATCTGATAGCATTTTCTAATGTTACTTGGTTCCTTTCCAGTCTTTCGTTTATCCTTTCCAGTTCTTCAAGAGCTTCTTCGAACTGCATTTCATCTATTTCTTCTTCTTTTTCGATCTTATCACCTCCTCAGTGATTGCTTTCAGCATACCATCGTTCATTTTTATGTTTAACTTATCGTCGACTTTAACATCGTCTACACTCTTGATTAGTTCATCCTCACTCGTTAAAACAACTGAATAGCCTCTTTTTAAAGTTGATTCGGGACTCAGTGCTCTCAATCTTTCAAGCTGACCTTTCAGGCTTTGGTCTCTCTGTTTTAAAAATAATTCCATATTCTTTTGGATTTTTATCTTGAGTTCGTCTAACAACTGCATAGGTTCTTCTAAGATCAGTTCTGGTCTCTGGAATATAGGACGATCTATAATGCTTTTAAGATGCCTCTCATTATCTGACACTATGTTCAATAATGCATTTCCTGCTCTTCTTTTTAGCTCTTCTAGTTTTTCCGACAATTCTTTCTTCTCTGGTACGGCCTTTTCAGCCGCAGCAGAGGGAGTCGGTGCTCGATAATCTGCGACAAGGTCTGAGATAAGTAGATCTGTTTCATGTCCTACCGCTGATATCATAGGGGTTTCTGCGTTGAATATAGCTCTAGCTACTATCTCTTCATTGAAGTTCCATAGGTCCTCAAGGGACCCGCCTCCCCGGCTTACGATGATCACGTCTACGCCAAATCTATCTAGCTTTTTTATCGCTTCAGCTATCTTTGGTGCAGCATCTTTACCCTGAACGGGTGTGGATGATAATATAAGGTCAATATTTGGGAATCTACGATTTGTTACGGTGACGATATCTCTTAGAGCGGCTGCTTCTTCAGAAGTAACGATACCGACCTTTTCGGGAATTTTTGGAATGATCTTTTTATGTTTTTCATCAAAAAGTCCTTCTTTAGATAACTTCTTCTTAAGCTTTTCATAAGCTAGGTATAATTTACCTTTACCTTCGGGCAGCATTTCGTTTACGATCAGTTGATATTTCCCGCTTGGTATATACAAACCGACATCCCCCCTACAGAGGACTTCCATACCATCCTCCGGCGTAAAATCTAATTCTCTATTACTCGCTCTAAACATAGCACAATCAATAATGCTGTTCTCGTCTTTCAGTTCAAAATACATGTGTTTATTGTTATAGTGTGTGAAATTTGAGATCTCCCCTCTCACCCATACATTCTGGATATTGTCATCTCTTCTCAGTAGAGATTTAACATACACATTAAGGTCCTTCACCGTGAATACTTTCTCCATGCTGTTCTTTCTTGATGAGTCTATTTTCATCTGCCGCTCTAAATTATGGTTATAACATATATATTTATTCTAAAGGGGGAGAGTTAGATAAAAGTGAATGAAAGATGAATAAACTATTATATCAGAGTCTGTTCATTTAAGAACATGACCGTAGCTATCACCGGTACACCTGGTATCGGTAAAACAACCGTTGCTGGATTGTTGAGAGAAGAAGGATACAACGTACTGGATCTGAATGGTTTTATTGATGAAAAGGGGCTTAGAGGGGATAAAGATGAGAATAGGAACTCTCATGAAGTAGAGATATCACGATTGAAGGAGGAGTTGAAAAAAATATCGGGATATGACATCGTTGAAGGTCATCTATCTCATCATCTGGGTATCGAACCTATAATCGTTCTAAGATGTGCCCCTAAAGAACTCAAGTGTAGGATGAGTTCTAAGGATTGGCAGGATAGGAAAGAAAAAGAGAATCTCGAGGCGGAGATCTTAGATGTTATACTCATCGAATCTCTCGAATATTCTAACGAGGTATATGAGATCGATACTACCGATATGAAACCTATGGATGTTTGTAGCGCGGTTAAGGAGATATTGGATGGTGAAACAGAAAGATATTCGATCGGCCAGGTAGATTGGTCGAGTGAATATGGTTTGCTCGATTAAGTGTTATTACGAGAATGTTGGTAACCGATAATATTAATAAAAATAGCTATTATTGACTAACATGGTCTTGAATAGTTATCGGAAAGAGGCAGATTCTGTAATCAAACCGATAGCTGAACGTATGTCTAGTATCAACCCAAATATACTATCTTGGACATCACTAGTTTTTGCTGTACTCGCGGGTATATCATTCTATCTTGGTAACCTTCTTTTTGTCTTTTTAGGATCGATATTCGTTTTATCTAATTCCTTTTTCGATGCAATAGATGGTAGAGTTGCTAAATTAACTGGAAAAACCTCTTTGAAGGGAGACTTATTAGACCATACAATAGATAGGTATGCGGACATATTCATTTTAGGGGGCATCGCTTTAGGACCTTTATGCAGTATCCATATCGGATTAATTGCTATCATAGGAGTATTGATGACCAGCTATATGGGCACTCAGGCACATGCAGTCGGAGCAGGTAGAGATTATGGAGGTGTAGCCGGTAGAGCGGATAGACTCGTATTATTGATCTTTGTGCCGATCATCTACATAATATTGGAAAGCTTTTACATATCGAGCTTTAATGTATCGGGCTACAGTCTGGGAATATTTGAAATCTTGATGCTTTGGTTTGCAGTAGCTGGAAATATCACTGCAGTGGTACGCGGTATAAAAACTTGGAAAGATCTAAAATGATCAATTTTCGTCTTTAGAATTTTTTTCGTTCTCTTTAGACTCACCGTTCTCTTTAGACTCACCGTTCTCTTTAGACTCACTTTTCTTTTTGTAAGAATAATATGATAAAGGATGTTTCATCCATTCAGCATCACATAGGCTATCTGGGTTGTAACAGATGCCGTTGGTCCTCATGGTATTACAACCGGGTGTTGTGTATTCTGTTCCGGAGATCTTGCCGGTTATATGTTCGATCTGATATAAGGCCAAGTCCTCTCTAAAATCCGGTGACCCACTGAAAAATGAAAGTATCTCTTCCTCGGAAAGCCCTACCTGGTGTAGGAATGCTGTGAGGGCGAACCTTCCTTCATGTGATAGATTAACCCCTTCTTCCTGAAGACTTATCATCTTCTTTATACAGGGGGGGAACTTATCGGAATCGACCACTCCTAGATCTACTTCTTCGAAATCCTTCTTTTTATCATTCAAGAACTCATCGATATCTTCGATGTGTGAAGAGAATATGTCTTTTAGTCCTTCGGTGACAGGTTTAGGAAGTTCGCCAACCAATTGCTGGAAAAGGCTTTCTTTCTGCAACCTCATAAATTTATCAACGTCTAAATACACAAAACCATCTCTCAAGTTTTGATTGACGAGTTTCCACTCTGTAGATTTTAGATGTTCTGTATTTTCCAGGAAATCGATGAAATGAACTTTTACTAGACCTTCTGATCGTTCAGCATCGATACCTAATTCATTTCCGATCTTTAAAACCTCTTCAACGGATTCGTTCTTCAGATTTTTTAGGAATTTCTCGGATTCACCTAGACAATATCTGTTAATCAGGTAATTATCGTCTATAGAAGATACCAATATCCTAGCGATAGGGTACGAAAATAGTTCCATCTGCTTGTCGAGTTCATTACTCATTGGAACCTCTTTTATCTCTCCTTTATCTATGGCCTGTAATATCCTCTCTTTACCTCTAGTCCTGACCATGTCCCAGACCCTGTCCTCAACGAGCTCTTTGAGATCTGGTCCCATTTTTTTGATATACTCTTTAGAATCCTTGAAGAAAGGATATCGAGCCATCTTTTCAAGAGGCCAATCGAAGGTCATCTCGGAACCATCTTCCATGTGTTATCTAGATAGAATAGATTCAAAACATACTTAATGCTTTTTGACTTATAGGTAATCGTGAAAGAATTAACTATACGGAAGTGCAGGAAGAAAGATATTTCGTCGGTTATCAATGTCGAGAACGAAAGTTTCGAATATCCTTACAGTGAGAGAGTATTCAAAACTTTTTTGAAAAGCGATAAATTTATAGTGGCCCAGGTCAGAGATAATATCGTTGGGTATATACTGGCGGATACGAGAGAGGGCCAGGGGATCATATTATCTATCGGAGTATTACCTGAGTATCGGAGGAAAGGGATCGGTAGCAAACTTATGGAAAGTGTTTTTGGTATCCTTGATACTGAAATTGTTAGGCTTACTTTACGGAAGAGTAATTTATCTGCCTTCAGATTTTATGAACGTTTAGGATTTAAAGTAGTTGGTTATATTAATGGTTACTACAAAAATGGGGAAGATGCCATAGTAATGAAGAAAAATATAGGGTAGAATGAGTGTGGAATCATCATGAAAGTTTTAGTAGTTTATTATTCAAGGACCGGCAGCACGAAGAAAGTTGCTGAAAGTATATCCAAGAGGTTAGATTGTGATATAGAAGAGATCGATGATAATAAAAACCGAAAAGGTATCATTGGCTTTCTCATTTCTTTATATGAAGCGTTAACACACAAAAAACCAGAGATAAAAGATCCAAAAAAAGATCCTAAGAAATACGATATCGTCATATTGGGGACGCCTGTATGGGCTCACCGTATGGCCTCTCTAGTTCGCACTTATCTAGATCTTATGGAAGATCGCATTGATAATGCGGCTTTTTTTTGTACCTATGATGGAAGCGGTTCCAAATCAACTTTTGAAGATTTGGAAAATATGTTGGGTAGTTCTCCCGTCTCAAAATTACCTTTGAAAACAGACGAATTTGTAGAAGATGTTTATAGAAGTAAAGTAGATAGGTTCATATCCGATGTTTTAGATCGTTTCTAATTCATCAATATCTATATCGGTGATTATAGAGTCTTTGAACCCATTTTTACTAATTTTGAGTCCGGATCCAGTAATTATACTAACCACTTTTTCTCCTCTTTTGATCATATTATCATGTTTCATCTTTTTAACAGCCGCTATACCTACACACCCCGCTAGTTGAGCGAATATACCTTCTGTTGCTAGTTCATCTTGGGCTCTTATGATCTCTTCATCACTGACTTTGACACACGTACCGTCGATCTGGTTCAGTTTTCTCAAGACCTCATTTCCACTTGGCGGATATGGATTTGCTATGGCCTTGGCGAGGGTGTTTTTTTCCTTTACTAGGGATATCTTACCCTTTCCTTTTTTGAAAGCATCGTAAATGGGTGAACATCCTTCAGCTTGGACTGCTGTGAATCGAGGATATTTTTGGATAATTCTACTTCTTTTTAATTCAATGAAACTTTTTACTATCCCTCTGAAGAGCCCGCCTGAACTCGTAGGGATCAATACATGGTCTGGGAGCATCTCTTCTACGATCTCAAAACCTATTGTCTTGTAACCTTCTACTCTATATGGGTTATCAGAATTGATAAAATATATGCCATTGTTTTCACCCATTTCTAAACTTCTAAAATATAGTTTTCCATAATCTCCATCGACCCGGTATATTTTCGGACCGTAAACCGAGACCTGAGAAAGTTTAAATTCGTTGATATCATCTGATACCAATATATACGTGTCCAGGCCAAATCTAGCACCGTAGGCAGCTATGCTGGCGGCCATATTCCCGGTAGAAACGGTACCTATTTTTGAGAAATCGTTTTCCACAGCCTGTTGTACCCCCAGAAAAGTTCCTCGATCTTTGAAACTCCAAGTAGGATTTGTCGTTTCATTCTTTGCGTATAGTTCGAGGTCTAATTCCGAGGAAAGATAGTCCAACCGTGAAAGAGATGTGTCTCCTTCACCTAACGAATAAAAATCTGATATCTCGAAGTTGTAAAATTCTTTGTACCGATGCCAAACGGAACCCCCTTCTAAAACTTTACCTTTCCTGTGGTCAAACTCCAGTGGTCCTCCGCACTGGCATCTTTGATCTATAAACTTTCCATTTTTACTTTTGGAACATTTTGGGCATCTCAGCAAAGTAGTCACTAGATAGGTGATTGATTACTGTCTTAAATTAGTTTTCTTACTATGGGAAATAATATTTAAAAAAGGAAGTGGTTTTTATTGGAGTTGTGTTTCAGCTCTCTTAACCTAATATCTAACCGGCTAATGTTCCTGAGAAAACCTGCCATGCCAGAGCTGATTTTGCGACTAAACTCAGTATGATGTACATCCTTTCACCGTACAGATAATCACTCCAAGGGCCTATTTTCTTGTACTGTAAAAGCTGGTTCAGGGCGAAGATGTTGAAGAAGATCGCTAAGGATACGAATATCCAGATGACAAAACTCGGTACTTCCACGGGAGATTCACCGATCGCTGTCAGTAAACGTATAGCGATTGCTATCCATGGAGCAACACCTGCTATACAACCAAATATGAATGGGGACCAAACTACTTTTTCGGTTTTCTGGTTGTAAGCTTCCATCAGCCATCCGAATAAGATCATTGAAGCGTTCACCACGAATAATACTACTAGAACCGCGATGTCAGTGAATCCTACGAGCATAGCTATTAAGACGATCATCAGTGAACTGCTGAAGGAATACTCTACCCACCGTGCCTTATTGATATGATTTTTTAGATTTCTCTTGTACCAATCAAAACCGAAAGTAGATAGAATAAAGTGGGCTAAAGCTGACATGAACAGGAAAGCGGCTACAGCAGGCCCTATCTGCAGGTCAAAAAGGACTGTTCTCCCCATCTCCTCTGTTCCAGGCGGTCCTCTCATATAGGAGCTCGTTATGGATATGGCAAAATCCGTACTCAGGTACAGCATCAAAGCTCCCTGAATAAAATGCAGGACTGCCATGAACCCATTGAATTTTCTTAATTTTTCGAATTTTTTATTGTCGGTCATGTCTACCCTCATGTTACTCTAAAGGAATAATAACATAAATAATTTTTTATAAAGAGTAAATATAGGATGGATGAGCCGGTCATAAGACCACATCCTTGTCCAGCATTCCATTTACATGTACAGCAATACCTTTACATGTCTAGCATTATTTTTAGATTGTAAATGACAACCGTAATATAGAATGATCAGGTAATATATGAGTATGAAGAAGACTCTTATTACTGCAGGAGTTCATGGAAACGAAATAGGTTCTATACTTATCGCTAGGGAGATAAAGGGTTGGATCGAAAGTAGAGGTATCGCTCAGATAGAAGTCATCCCGGAAGTCAACCTGGAAGCTATCGAAGCCCGTCAACGAGAGAATCCGGTAGACGATAAAGATCTGAATAGGATTTTTCCTGGGGATCCTAACGGAACCAGATCTGAACAGATAGCTTACGATCTTTTCGAGAGAGCAAAAACATTCGACCGTGTTATAGATCTACACACCTATGGAGACGAGAGTAAATGTATTCCATACATGTTGACAAAATTGGAATACGGGTTCAATGAGGATTTCTGTAAGAGAATTGCTCTAAATTATGCAGTCCAGAGTTTAGGTGCCGAGGGACAGTTATTCATCGAACTTGCGAAGAAAGGTATTCCGTCGATGATAATCGAAGCGGGTGGTGCTAACTGGTTGAGAAATGAAATTGATTTGGTGAAATCAACTTTGAAAGATTTTATCGATGAAGATAGTCCAGATCAGGAAGTTAGATTCATACGGGAGTACGATCGGTTCAATCCTGAAGGCCAGGGAGTCTTTGAACCGTATGTTGAACTGGAAGATATCATTGAAAAGGGAGATATTGTAGGGTATCTGGATTCCGAACCTGTGAGATCACCCTGGGATGGTATCGTTTTGGGTTATAAAACTGGTGGAGAATACGACCCTAAAGACATGAGTTTAGTGACAATTGGATTCGGAGACTTTTGATCAAGAGGTTTCAGACTTATTATAGTTATAGTGGACTAGAATAACGATAAACCCAGCTATCAAGAAAATAGCACCGCAGAAGCCTGCGGTTCTAGTGATCAAGTTCATATTACTGACCTGATCAGCATCGTTATCTGTCCCCTCCTGTTCTTCATCATCGATATCTAATGTCTGTAGAGCAAAAACGATAGAGATAGCTAATATTCCGAAGATCAACAAAGCGACCCCCATCTTCACTTTTTCATTCATTGGCTTCTCATCCGTTAAAGATATTAAATATTTGTTCATATTAGAAATAGATTATGATAGAATTCAAGAAAGAAATCGAAACCAGCCAGTTCTACGATCCCTCCGAAGATGAGCTTAAAGATACATCCGTCGAGGTCAGGCACGACCCTTTGACAGGCAGAACCTCTAGAATACTTGAAAAACCTCTTCCCATGAAGGAAGGCGCAGATATGGATAAAATGGAGAAAGGTTTCTGCCCTTTCTGTCCTGAAAATATAGAAACCGTTGGTGCGAGAGACAATAAGGTGTTGAATGGCGAGATGATGAAAGAAGGAGAAGCTACGTTGTTATCCAACATCTCACCATATGCCGAGTATTCGTTGGTGATACCTTTAACAAAAACTCATTACCTCCAGTTGGACGAGTTCAAAAAAGAACATTTTGTAAACGCCTTTCAACTAGTTCAAGAGTACCTTAGGAAATTAACTGAAATGAAAAGTGAAGTGTATCCCACAATAATCATGAACTATCTAAAACCGGCCGGTAGTTCACTAACTCATCCTCACATACAGGTCATGGTGACCGGGACCCCTTTTGAGAATCAGGGTCGGGTCTTATCTTCTGAAGAGCGATTCTATGACGAGAACGGTACATCGTACTGGGAGGAGTTAGTTAAGGAAGAAAGGAACGGAGAGAGGTTCATATACGAAACCGATGGGTTCACATGGATGACTCCATTTGCACCTTTGGGGTTAGAACACGTGAGAGGTGTGTGTTTAGAAGATTTTATAGACTTAGAAGATGACTATTTAAAAGGGATGGCACAGGGTATTGTTAATGTTTTGAAAGGTTACCATGAAATGGGGAAAAATTCCTTCAATATCTCAGTACTCATGTCACCCCTAGAAGACGATAGAAATAGAACGGTCGTGGATTTAGTAGCTAGAAGTAATTTTGATAAATATTACTGGTGCGACGTTTTTTCATTGGAAAAACTCTTCGGTGAAAAATCTTCCAACAAAACCCCAGAAGACGTAGCGGGATATATGAAAGACATCTTTTGATTTTAACGGTACATGGGCTTTTCATTCCTAAATTTCTTGAGCAGTTTCTTTTTTAGTTCTTTGTCTATCTCTTGGTACCTTGAATCTTCCCGGTTAAATGGATATCCCCTGTTGATAGGTCCCATCATCAGGGCCCCCTCTTTATCTACAGATGATAGTTTCGTAGGTTTCTCCTTCATCTTATTCTTTATTACTTTCTGAGCCTTTTCTTTATCATCCTTATATTCTTCTAGGATGTGCATAAAGTTCTCCAGTTCATCTCTGGTGAAATGCCGGTACCCAAAACTTGGAAGGTCCCTTTCGATCTTAACCCCGTCTATATCGATCTTCGTACCTTTACCGATGGGATTCTGTGTGTATATGGAATCGATCTTGAGGAAGTATCCGGTATCTTCACGTATGATATATATGTCGTAGAACTCTCCAGACCTATCGGTCCAGAACCTCCATCCATCTGGATCTTCTTCATAATCTTCCAAGAACCTGTTCATCACTTTTTCCGCGTCCTGCATGATTTATGCCACGCTGATTGATTAATCCCTCTTGGATTTATATTTTTTTGAATTTGTATGATTTCCGTAAACACATTTAACTCTTAACCCAAGAAGTCACCTTCCTAAATCACTGATCTAGGTGGGTGATAAATTGGGATAGTTTTATGTATATGAAAAAAGATGTATTACATGCGAAATCGGGATGTTGGAAAGTCCCAAGTTCTCCAAGTTGGTGGGGAGCATCAGGGCAGGGGAGAATAGACAACTCTCCTGAACGAAGAAAACCTCTTCTGACATCAGGAGTACCGTGACCGTGCTCGAAGTCACTACCGTTGACCTGACCTCTGTATATCAAGTTGGTGAGGTAGGTGGCAACCGTCAAAAAGGTGGACGTTCCGTCCTATCAGGACGTTCCTGATAGATTCCTTCGGTAGTCCGAAAACCAGATGATATTTTTGGAATCAAATTCCAAATAGTGTAACAATTTTAAAAAAAATTATTACTAACTTAGAATTATTCTATAATTCTGAGACTCGATGGAATTCTCTTTAGAATTTCAGTAGACACGGATGAATGGAAGGAAGCACCTTCCTAACCAAAGGTTAGGTGGGTGAGGAGGTCATACAAAACATTTTTAATATCCTATTACAATACTAAACTGTAGGCAAGGAGATGTGAAAATATATGGCAAAGCTAAAATTTATCAGTCCTGAATTTTCAGATGGAGAACCGATACCGAAAAAATATGGATATAAGAGAGAAAATATCAATCCACCATTGAGATTTTACCGGGTCCCCGAGGAAACAGAATCACTGGTGTTGATCATGGACGACCCTGATGCCGTTGAACCCGCTGGTAAAGTATGGGATCATTGGGTGGTCTGGAATATTAGCCCTGATACTACGAGTATCGAGGAGGACAGTGTACCAAAGGGTGCAACAGAAGGTAAGAACGATTATGGTAGTAATGGCTACGGAGGACCAAATCCGCCAGATAAGGAACATACATACCATTTCAAACTTTACGCACTGGATACTGAACTGGATCTACCCCCATCTTCTACTAAAGATGATGTCCGAAAGGCGATAAAAGGCCACATAATAGCCAAGGCAAAACACACGGGAACCTTCATTCCTTTATAAAAAACCCTTTCTTTCTAGATTTTCATTTTTTCATCGAAAAAAAGTTTATACTTCAGAAGTTGTTGTTATTCAGGTAATCACATGAGTCGAGAAATCCTAGAAGAGATGAAAAAATACGGTAAATTGTTAGAGGATAGGGGACTTAACTTATCCTCTCACAGCGGGAACATGAGTGTCAAAAGAGGAAACCGTATTTTTATCAAGAGAAGAGGAGCTATGATGGGCGATCTTACAGAGGAAGATGTGGTCGAAACGGGTCTCAAGGAGGACGACTCTGGTGTGATGATCGCCTCTACTGAGGTGGGAGTCCATCGAGCTATATATGAAGATACTACTGCATTAGCTATCGTCCATGCCCACACCCCATATGCTATCGCTCTTTCTATCACAAGGGATGAGATTTTACCAGTAGATGACGAAGGAAAGTATCATCTAAAGAAAGTTCCAGTCCTTGATGTTGAAGAGTCGATAGGTTCAAAAGAAGTGGAAGATCGATTACCTGAGATATTAAAGAATTATAATGCCGCTATCGTAAAAGGTCATGGAACGTTCGCACACGGCGAAATACTCGAAGAAGCTTATAACTGGGTAACCGTCGTTGAGAGCATCTGCAAAGTTATTTACCTGGTAGAAAACTTAGGGGGAGATACAAATAATATGGAGGAGATATGGTGACCTTCCATTACATAGAATTCAAAACCTACTGCCAAGCTACAGAGGATCCCAATAAAGTAGTCCAGGCAATAATAAACATCGCTGGAGATGATATAGAATTAGAACGGGAAGAAGCTGAGGGATATTATGGAAATCCTATACAGATCATCATGGGCAAGATCTCTAGGAACAATGAGATGGAACGGGTCTTTGAAAAACTACCCTCATCTATCTTGAATACTTTGCTCGATTCTCTGGAGATGAGGGTAGATGATAGGTGCAATTTCTATTTTAGACTTGATAAGCAGAAGGCCTACGAAGAGGATTTCATACTTTCTAAAGGTAGCAATACCATCAAATGTCGGGCTAGAGTCGAGAGTTATCCCGCAAAAAGAGAAAAGGCTCTAAAACATTTAGAAACCTATCTGAAAGATAAGTGAAATTGGATAAGTTTAGAATAACTATTGAATAACTAGTGAATAAGTTTTTAATAACTGTCCATATATATACAATCGTATTCACATGAACATAGGTGTTATCGGAGTAGGCTCGATGGGACAAAACCACGCGAGAGTTCTATCAGATCTAGACTGTCTCAGTGCTGTTATGGATTCGAATAAGGAACTCGCTAAAAGTATAGGTATTCGATATGATGTACCATTTTTTTCAGATATCGACAAATTCTTAAGATCGGATTTAGATGCAGTCACTATCGCTACACCTGCTAGTACACATTATGAGATAGCAGAAAAGGTGATAGATAACGGTTTGGATCTTATAGTAGAAAAACCAATAGCATTAAGCAGCTCAGACGCTAGAAAAATGGTAAAAAAAGCTTCAAAAAAGGACGTATTACTGGCAGTGGGGATGATCGAGAGACATAATCCAGTTATCGCTACCGCTAAAACTTTACTTGATGACGGCGATGTAGGTGAAGTTATCACTCTGAGCTCTAAGCGAGTGAGTTCTTTTCCCTCTAGGGTTTCGGATATGGGTGTGATAATGGACCTAGCTATCCACGATCTAGACGTTATGAGGTATCTCTCCGATAGCGATATCGCGTCCGTTTATACTTCTGGAGGACCATCAAATCACGGTTCTGAATATGAAGACCATTCTAATATTCTAGTTCAATTCGAGAACGGCGTAGATGGTCTACTCGAAGTTAACTGGTTAACACCTCATAAGGTTCGTAACCTCTGGATAACCTGCTCGAAAGAGTATATAGAGATAGATTACATCAACCAAACCATGGTTATGAGTTCTTCTCAATTACTAGAATATGATGTGAGCAATCTCTTCGATATCCCGTTAGAACATAATATAAGGAGGTTTTCCGTCAAAAGGCAGGAACCGCTACATAGAGAGATGAAAGACTTCATCGGATCTGTGAAAAATGGTCGAAAGCCTCTAGTATCTGGTGAAGATGGGCTTAAGAGTTTAGAAGTGGCTGAAGCCGCTTTGAAATCTTTGCGGATAGGAGAAAAAATAGAGTTGTGATAGATGTGGTCACGAAGATGGGTCCGTTAGAATTACCTGAAAATGTTATCATCGGGGAAGATGTGATTTTAGGACATCCTGGGAAAGAGGATATAGGGTGTTTAAAAGACAAGGACTTCGATAGACTTCCAAAAACTACTATCGGAGAAGGCTCAGTGATCCGAGATTTCACTGTAATCTATGCAGGTGTTGAAATAGGTGCTAGGGTTAGAACAGGCCATAATGTTTTGATCAGAGAGTACTGCAACATAGGCGATGATTGCACTATAGGTTCAGGTTCTATTGTAGAAGACCGGTGCAGTATCGGCGAAGATGTATCATTACAGAGTGATGTATTTTTGTCGACTGGAACGACAGTTAAGAAGGGAGTATTTATTGGACCAGGTGTATGTATCACCAACGATAAAAAGATGGATTCAGACCTACAACCTGTAGTTATCGAGGAAGGAGCTAAGATAGGGGCGAATTCGACTATCTTAGCGGGTGTTAGTGTCGGAAAAAACTCGGTTATAGGCGCAGGCTCCGTTGTAAGCAAAGATGTTCCTGATGGGGCTTTAGTGTACGGTGTACCCGCAAAGAAACAAGATTGATAAATCGAAGGGGTTAAAGGGATTACAACTTTATTTACCATTTATAAACCTTTTTTAGAAAGATTTATTTGGAGCCCTTTTCTTTTACTTCTCAGATAGCATGTCTGAAGCACAGGAATTAATCGAACAGGGAGAAAAATTATTGAACGTATTCGACTACGAGGGAGCTCACGAGAAGTTTAAGAGAGCCTTAGAGCTGGATGAGGATGCAAGAGCTTATTTTGGTAAAGCAGAAGCAGCACTAGGAATTCCGGAGATCGATTCTGAAGAGATAATAAAGGATTATGAAAAGGCTATCGAGCTCGAGGAAAATCCATTTTATCATCAAGCAGTAGCCTCTTTCTGTATTGACTCTGGTAAATTCGAGAAGGGAGAAGAACATTACCGGGAAGCTGCAGAATTAGATCCCGAGAATAAAGCTCATTACCTGTCAGAGTTAGCCGTCGGATACCGTTTCAAAGCACCAGTCATGATGGAAAAGTTTGTCCAACAGGCTGGTGAAGATATAATTTTAAGAAAGTCATTAAACTATATGCTTGAAGCGCTGGATATCGATAGGGAAAAAGCCAAAGAATTACTAGAGTAGGAGAAAAAGGACACCGATGGACGAGGAAACTGCCCCTATTTTCAAGAATATTAAGGATATTGGGGTAGTTTGCTTCGTTATGCATACATGATACAAAACGGTAACCCCCTTAGTCTAAGAGAATCTTTTTCACGTAAACTTTATATCCAACCACTGTTAGTAATTTGCTGAATAAGATGTTCTGTCCAAACTGTAATTCATTAATGAAGCCCAACCAGGGAGAATGGATTTGTAGAAAATGTGGATACACGAGAAAAGTTGAGGAAGAGGATCATACCTCGATAACTTCCGAACAAGAAGGCAAAGATACTATCATCATAGAGGAAGAGATGGATACTTTACCCACTACCAAAGTTCGATGCCCAGAGTGCGATAATAATAAGGCATACTGGAGGTTAGAGCAGACCAGGGCAGCTGACGAACCAGAAACGAGAATATACAGATGTACTGAATGCAATCATACATGGAGAGAATATTGAAATTTGAACTTAGAAGGGGTGTGAGAAATAGATGTTCGAAATAGGTAAGATCAGATTTCGTCCTTTTGATAGAGAAGATATTCCATTATTGGAAAATTGGGAGAGCAAACATAGAGTAACCCTTTACTCTAGAGGTAGACCTCTTGTGTTTAAAAACCGAGACGAGTTGGAAAAAGAATATGAAGAGGACTTGGAGAACGAAGATAAACGATCACTGATCGTTGAACTGATAGAAGATGATAAGGGCATCGGCATAGCAACCATAAAAGACCGTTCCCATAAAGTTAAAAACGCTGATATAGGTACTTATATAGGTGACGAGAAATTCTGGAACACGGGATTAGGGACGAATATCACGTTGGGATTATGCGAGATGTTGTTTTTCCATCAAAATTATGATAGAGTAAGTGCTTGGAGCAGTTCCATAAATAAAAGAGCACATAAAGTCCTAACTAGATTTGGTTTTAAGAAAAGTGGTGTAGCGAGAAAAAGCGGTTACCTCTTCGGCAAAAGGTTAAATTGGCTTTTCTTTGATCTACTGAAAGAAGAATATATGGAAAATAGAGATGAGTATCTTGACCAATATCTAGAAGATAAAATTACATATATAAAGGAATTCTGTAGTTTTACTTTCGACGGTAAGCAAAGATGATTTTTCAGATGTAAAAATTAAAGTACAAAAACATCTATTATGGAATGAAAATGATGTCAGAGATGCATTTGAACTACAAAAATAAAGTACTACTCTTCCTTAAAGACTATTCTGATATAGATATGAGAAATCAGGTACCTGAAGATATTACCCAGAAGGGGATCTCTAATAATGTGGGCATGTCTAGAACTCATACATCTCGGATACTGAAACGGTTAAGAGAAAGGGATCTTTTAATAGAGGGTTTAGCGGATGTAGAAGGGCATGAAAGAAAGTTGAAAGGATACAGGTTGACATCTAGAGGGTTTGAAAGGGCCAAAGAACTCTACGAGGATATCAAAAATATTGAGATATCAGTCTTAGATAATGGAAAAGAAATCTCGATGAATGTAGAACACGCATTAGATAGATACCGTGGCAAATTGACACTCCTAGATGTGATAGATTCATTAGAAAAAAATGATATCCCCTTAGATTTAGAGGAAAACAAGGAATACTTGTATATGATAGAAGAGGCCCCTAGTTATGATAGATTGATAGACAGGGAGGCGGAATTGAAAGAATTACAGGATTGGTTTAACAGCGAAGTACCAGGAGCGGTATTACTGGGTAGAAGAGGATACGGCTGTTCTACTCTAGCTCATGCTTTTATCGAAGACATCGACAGACATGTTTTATGGATAAGAGCTGAAAACAAATCTCTAGAAGATATCAAAGATAGGATATTATCTTTTTTAAAAACGTTAGAGGAAACGGATGAGGTATATTCAAACCTTTTAGTGGAATTGTGTGAAAAAAATGTCCTAGTGATATTTGACGATTATTATGATGTGGATGACGACGTTGTAGACTTCCTAAGCAATTGTATAGAAATGAGTGATAAAGGTGTAAATAGTAAATTTCTTATTACATCTAGAACAGGTATACCAGTCTACGAGAGATTTTATAAGATCGAAGACGTTGAAAATGATAAGGTAAAAGAGATAGAAATACCAGCCTTTGATGAAGAGGAGGCTCAAGATCTGTTATGCACTAGACTAGAAAAAGGAGCTATAGAAAGAATAATGCTCATGACCAAAGGCTCACCACTCCTCTTAAAATTGCTGAAAGAGGGGGATATAAGAGAACTTCATAAAGTAAGTCCTTTGAGTAAAGAACAGATCTCGTTGTTGATGTTCCTGAAAACAAAGGTTAGGGAATAAAGAAACTAATTTTCCGTTATTCTAAATAAGGTTGTGAACAGTAATATTTTTATTATATGAAGGATTGACAGGGATGATAACATGTACGCAGTATTTGAAGTGGAATCCGAGAAATTCGACCTGATCCAGGACGTTTTATCAGATGAATTGGTTAGTAAACAAACTACAAGCATCAGAGATGGTAAGAGTTTGGGTATGAAAGAAGATGTAAACTATTTTTTGGTCGAGGGAAGTGAAGAGGCTATAAACAGAGCAGAAGAACTTTTCGAATATGAGGATGTTCCAAAGGCAGAGAATGCCGAAGATGTAAAAGCAGCTATAGAAAAGGAAGACGAAGCTGCAGCCCAAGGGATGGGTACAGTTTTCGGTTAACTTCTTTTAAAAACTTTTTTTAAAAACCTCTTATTTCATCTTATCCTTTCTATTGTTCTAGTGTTGTACCAAAATCCTTTTTTAAAATGGACACCAAGTTAAGTGTAGTGATATATATGAAACGGATCTATCAGAGAGTAGGAGTGATAGTGAGTGTACTACTATTAGCTTTAATCCCAATATCTATAGCAACTACATCGATAACAGGGGAGGCGCCTATTGATATTGATCCACCAGTTGAAGGAGGGGAGATTTTCAGAAACAGAGTCGAAAATGCTTCTGCTAACGGTGCTGCAACATTCTTAGAAGTCGAAGGATATGATCCTTGGGCCGCTTTGGTTATCAACGCTGGTGATCCAGCAGGGGTAGACGAGGTAAGTGTGAGTTTTGATGATGAAACTTTGAGGATTGAAGCCCAGGATAGTAACTCGACGAATAATGTATCAATACTTATAAACAAAGAATTCGCTGATGAACATCTAGCCGATGCTGAAGGCAATTTAGAGGTAAATACTAGTGATGCAGTCAACTATGAAGGGCTAGAAAACTCTAATACTAGTGCTGGCGGAGGGGCCGTATACGTCTTCCATATCGAACACTTCAGTACACAGTGGATCGAGATATCAAGTCAATTAGTTGAAATCGACCCACCGGTTGAAGGTGGTGAAGCCTTTAGGAATAAAGCAGAAAATGCCGCTGCTAACGGCGCTGCAACATTCTTAGAAGTCGAAGGATATGAACCTTGGGCCGCCTTGGTTATCAACGCTGGTGACCCAGTAGGGGTAGACGAGGTAAGTGTGAGTTTTGAGGATGAGACTCTACACATCGAGGCGACTGACTCAAACTCAACAAACAATGTTGTAGTAATGATGAACAAAGAGTTCGCTGATGAACATCTAGCCGATGCTGAAGGTGATTTAGAGATAGATACTAGTGATGCAGTCAACTATGAAGGGCTAGAAAACTCTAATACTAGTGCTGGCGGAGGGGCCGTATACGTCTTCCATATCGAACACTTCAGTACACAGTGGATCGAGATATCCGCTGAGGATTCCATACCGTTCGTAGGGGTACCCCTACTGCTGATCGCAGGTGCTGTTCCTGTTGCTTACTATTACTTCAGAAAAAAAGAGTAAAACACCCAAAAACCCTTCTAAACATTTTTTATATTTTTATATCCTCTATATTTGTTATGTTTTTATATGCCGGCTAATAATGTGACTCGAGTCCTTTCACCGATGCTCGGATCTTTTCTCAAACCCCACATAATATCGGCTTTAGGTGATTTTTCACGGATCACGTCAAGAGCATCTTCTGCTTCGAGTTCAGCGGTTCCTTTACCACTGGTCACCACTGTGAGAACCGTATCGTATCGTTCCGGGCTTTCCAGCCATGGGGACCTATAAGCCTCCTCGGATGCTCTTCTACCTCTTTTACGGCCTTTGCCATATCCCGCACCTATCCTGAATCCATCTACATCACTGCAAAATTTTCTTAAATGAGGCATATCCCCTTTGGTCATGACAGCATTGAAATCTTTAACAGGAAGCATGATGATCGTATTCATAACTTCGAATGCCTTAGTCATAGGAAGATGCGGATTCATCTCCAACAATCGACTGTTTTCAAAGACTCCTAATACATCACAGTTTTTACTAAGATTCTTTTTAGATTCTTCAGCAAGGGTTGACCTGCTTTTACCTTCACTCCTAAAGGGTATGGCTACAAAAGACATTGTAAATCCTTGTTTTACTGCCATTTTAGAGCAAATCGGTGTCGTCCAACTCCCAGTCTCACCACCCAGTCCTGATAGGACATAAAATAATTCGCCATTTTCAATAAATCTTTTGATCTTTTCTACTGAATGATTCGGAGTTGTTTTCCCAACAGAAAATATAGAATCATAATATTCCCTTATCTCACGTTTATTGATATCGATGTAAGAACCTTCACTGAAACGTCTATTTTCCCCAATCTCAAAGAAGGACATGTTAGTGACTGATTTATCTTTAATAAGAGTGGACAAAATATTCCTGCCCGCTCCGCCTATACCAAATATCTTTGTTTCTGGTCGTTTCTTGTTATCCTCTGCGCCGAATCTTAAAGTCTTTCCCATCTTACACATTCCCCTTATTGACTGATAAGATAAAAATCTATTTGTTGAGGGAGAACCAGGAATCCTTGTAATATTCTGCCTCTATCTGTTCATCTAAAAATACTTTTTTCCTTGAAGAATACCAGCTAGCTAAGCCACCCACTATAGGAGTGAAATAAGAGGCAAATACAGCTTCAGGTGCTCCCATCAAGAAGTAGGCTAAATAAACACTCAAAAATAGGCATACTATCACTGAAACAACCCAACTGAGAATAGAACCTAAAAGCAATCCAAAGAACACACCTATAAGGACCCCTAACAAAAGGATCGCCCCAAAGAGTGACAAATAAGTTAGACCTATGAACAGCCCGATCAAAGATGCAACGCCACCGATTGCACAGATCAATAAACCTTCTGCCCATATGCGTTTATAATTTTGAAATACATTCGTTAGCCTTTCTACTTTGGTCATCTCCTGCATAGTTACATCACGCCTATCGGTTAGTTTGTTCAAAAGAACGTATGAAGATGTCTATATTTCTTTTGGTGTTTAATATGAATTGTATTATGAATTGTATTATGAATTGTATTATGAATTGTATTATGAATTAACTTTAGGATGAAAAGTTAAAAGTATAACATACACAATTATATTTGTAGGTGAAAAGAGATGACACCGTGTTATGAGATTATAGAAAATGATGATATCCCTGAGATCGATTGTCTTGTAGCAGGTTTTCCTGGGACGGGGCTTATAGGTGGTATCGCTAGTGAACAGATGATCAACAGCCTAGAGATGGTACAAGTAGCCTCTTTAACCTGTGATGATTTCCCACCCACTTCAGTCATATTTGATGGAATTCCAAGAAGGCCGGTAAGATTCTTTGTTAAGGGTAACTTGATGCTCGTTAAATCAGATATGGCCATACCCAACCAACTGAGTACTAGATTAGCAGAAAAAATAGTGGAGTGGAGTATAGAAAAAGGTGTTAATGAAATAATAACCTTAGATGGGATACCAAAAAATGAAGAAAACGATGAAGTGAAAGTTTGGGGGGTACTGAGTAGTCGGGAACACCAAGAAAAAGTTGAAGATTTAGATATAGATATCATAGAACGGGGGGCTATATCCGGTATCTCAAGTTCTCTTCTCCTTGAAACCATAGAACACGATATGAAAGCTATAGGTATGTTCGCTGAGGGAACACAAAAAATACCGGATCCAAGGGCTTCCGCTGCATTGTTAGACAAATTATGTGAATATAAAGGTCTAGATATAGATACTAAAACACTCATCGACAGAGCAGACCAGCTGGAAAGTGAATTCGAGGGTTTGGTCAATCAAGCTGAGGAACTGAAAAAAGATATGGACGGAAAATCTGCACATCCACCTTTATATGGGTAAGGTCAAAAAGCTAAAGATGTTTCCGAAGGTTTACTTCAGTTCATTGTATCACTGATAAGTATTCAATCACCCTGATAAAATGTCCTAACCCCAATCCATTTCATAAGATCATGGTATCCAACAGAATATCCGATAACTATTTTTGTGAGTAGGAAGAATAGTTGATTACAGATGGAACCCGACAGCAACATATATCGTTCAGAACGGTTGAAATGGAAGCTCATATCAAAACATAAAGGCGAGTGTCTTGAAGATCTCGTTCAAGGAGATATAAAAGAGAACAAACAAGGTACATTCTATGAGCTTCGTGAGGAAATAGATATAAAATTAGACATCGTGAACGGTAACTCCGTTGAAAGGGAACTATTTTCAGACCTGAAACTGATACCTGGTATAGGTAAAAAAACAGAAAAAAAGTTGAAAAATAATGGCATTCAAAATCAACAAGGGTTAAAGGATAATGAACGATTCCGTGATCATGTAAATGAGATGATCGATGAGATAGAATCTAGAGATCTGTACAGACTTCAACAAAGAGTAGAAAAGTATTACCCCTTGAATCATCCTCTGAATCGGAAATTGATGGGGTTGACGGAAAAAGAGAACCTGTTGTTCTTCGACATCGAAACTATGGGATTGAGATATTGCCCAGTATTCCTAATTGGTATCGGTACTTACTCGGACGGGAACCTGAAAGTGAAACAGTTACTAGCAAGAAATTTGAAGGAAGAAAAAGCAGTGATAAGAGAGTTCTTGGATATCTCTGAAAGATATGATTGTTTCGTGAGTTTCAACGGTAGAAGTTTCGACAGCAGATTCATTTCAGAAAGGATGAAAAACCACGATCTAGTAGGGAACTTAGATAAACCTCATTTCGATGTTCTGCATTTTTCAAAAGGCATGTGGAGAAATGATAATGATATACCCAATCACAGGCTGGGAACTCTGGAAAAACATGTGTTAAACAAGGAGAGAGAAAACGATGTATCTAGTGCTATGGTCCCTCAGTTTTACAAAATATATCTAAAAAAACGAAATCCTGGTCCATTGATTCCGATATTGGAGCACAATAAAGAAGATATTGTATCCTTGGCACAACTATTGAATTTGCTCTGTAAAGAGAAAAGTAGATGTTGAGTGAAAAACAAAGTATTTAAAGTCGCTATCAACTTTCTACTGATAATCCCCAGATGGATCGTGAATATTAGGCAGAATAGTAGGAAAATATAGCAGAACATGGCATCATAGCAACGAACTTCGATGTAGACCAAACTGAAGGCTATGATGAAAGTGATCAGAATCTAGAGATCTATCCTATCTATATAGGTTGTTAGAAGAATATACCGAACAGATCGTTTCATCTCTTTTTCTTCAGTACTTTTTCTTCAGTACTTTTTCTTCAGTACTTTTTCTTCAGTACTTTTTCTTCAGTACTTTTTCTTCAGTACTTTTTCTTCAGTACTTTTTCTTCAGTACTTTTTCTTCAGTACTTTTTCTTCAGTACTT
>JAWOGF010000033.1:0-12889 GCA_046497075.1 Candidatus Saliniplasma sp. | reverse complement strand
TCATGCTTCAATGGGAATAGACCATCTATATAAAACTCTTGGACATTCACAATTCCAACTCCAAGAAGCTTATATAACACATTTCGTTATATCGAATCCGATGCCGAGGTAGCTAAGTCTGGCCTAAGGCGGTGGCCTCGAGAGCCATTGGTGCCTTGCACCACAGGAGTTCGAATCTCCTCCTCGGCGCTTTACATATTTATGGAGCGTCAGTGAAATAAATTGTAAAGCAAGAAGAATCTATGATTCTACGGCGTCTTCAATACTTTTGAGCGAAGCGATAAAGTTTGAAGGCGAGTGAAATCAGTGTTTGCACAAACGCTTTACATATCTATGCAGTGTAACTAGAATTTAAAAGACAAGTGGCATCCTTGGTATTATATATTAAAAGTTCGGGAGTAAATACCTTTTTTCACGCATAAATTAATTATAAGAGTATTTTAGTGTAAATAGACGAGAATATGGATAGGATAGTTGCATTGATAATCACTTTGTTTACTGTACTAGCATTGATCATTTCTTCCCTTCCCATTGGTTCTATTGGAAATAATGAAAATCTGTATACAGGTAGTGACCTAGAAATAGAATTATCACGCTCTTACACTGTAGTTGGAACTCCAGTGTCTGTCAGAGCCGATGGTGGAGAAGAATACGATTGGGAGATAATTAGTGCGCCTGCAGAAAGTGAAGCGGATTTCCACGATCCAAATAAAAGGATAACATCTATAAGGCCTGACAAACCAGGTGAATACGAGATCAAACTAAACTCGGACGGAGATTATGAAACAATATGTTTCATTGTAGACGAGCGTTCGGATATTGTTGAAGAGTTTGCACCTAGGTTATATTTCCATGGTGATACCGAATATCGGCCCACTAGAATAGAGGCATTAGTGGAAAACTCTATTCTAAAGAAAGAGGATGTCGGTACGATAGACGATAATCCAACTGTCTTTTCACTTGAAAATAAAGATGATTCACACTATATCGAACTTGTAGGAAGTGAATCCGATTATCCTAGCTACCAGGAGGACTATGAACCAACTATTTACGCTAACGTGATTCCCGAAACCGAGTTTCAAGGGGAGACGTACACAGCGATAACCTATTGGTTCATATATACCTATGACCCGAAATATGGATTTGCTACATTTGGTTCTCATCAAGGCGATGTTGAGAGCACCGTTGTGCTTATAAACGAAGAAGGCGAAGGAGAGTATTTAGCACCTGCTCAACATGGTGCGATGAGTTACATACCTTTTGAACAGGCCACGGAAGTTGGCAATCATGTAGCTTTGTATCCGGAACACAAGGCGCATGCTACCTTTTTGAGAGATACTTCTGCGTACGATGGATCTGGTATCCAGGTCTATTCGTTCTGGAGCGATCCAGACGCTGATCCAAGCGAGATTGATGAATTCGAGTCTATATTCCACAGCGAGTGGACAGGCAGTGCTGAGAGTTGGAGCCACGACGGTTCTGTAGGGGTCGAATATAATATAATCGAACTTACAGGTGACGAAATATGGTCCACATATGAGGGTGGACTAAATGATGAACCGGGTTCTATAACACCCCCTCATCAAAGGGAGCACTTTGTTGATCCGGGACAACGGATGGAGGACCGTGGTGCGGAAGACTATAAACAAATAGAGGGGTCGCTATCAGCAGACCTTATAGAAAACAATATTGTTGAAGTGTCAGTCAGCAACGATCTGGGTAAGCCTCATGAATTCTGGGTAACAGTTGAAACCGATAAAGGAGAGATCCTTGGTAAACAGCCTGTAGGCGTGGGATGCGGTAACTCAAAGGACGCAACTATTGAATTCAATTATACGTCGGATTATACTCTCCTTACTGCAGAACTTTGGCTTTATCCTCCTGATCTCCGTAGGGATCACGATTTTGAAGATGAAGTCGTTTTGGATGAAAAGGATCCCTTGTATGAACTCTCTATAAACATCGAAGGTGAAGGAGACGTGATCAAGGACCCGGATCTCGAGAAATACGAAGAGGGAACCGAAGTAACTTTAACGGTTGATTCTGACGAACAATGGTATTTCTCCGAGTGGGTCGGTGACTATGAAAGTGAAGATGAAGAGATCATGATAGAGATGAATGAAGACAAGGGGATAACTGCAGTCTTTAAAGAGTATTATAAGACTATGGACATTGATCTATCGGAAGATGCAGATGCTGATGGATGGAACTTTGTTTCTGTCAATTTAAACCCTGATGATACAAATTTAGAATCTATTTTAGAGAGTGAGAACTATGGTATAAGTGGCAGTTATGATAGGGTGATGTACTACGATGCTAAAGTAGGTGAATGGCTATCCTATATACCGGGTCGACCGGAGCACTTCAACAACCTTGAGACATGGGATCACACCATGGGTGTGTGGATACAGATGAACGCTGACGATACGCTGACCATAGAAGGTACTGAACCCACAAGTACTGATATCACACTGCAGCCCGGCTGGAACATGGTCGGATTACCGAGTTCCACGACAGGTAACCATGATATACCGGCTGAAGTGAGTCACATCGGATACTTCGATGCATCAGTCGATAACAATCTAGCGTATGATCATGATCCTGCTAACTTTACGTTCTCACCTAGTCAGGGCTACTGGATATACAATGGATCGAATCAAACGGTCACATGGACAATTGAGTACTAAATATGTCATAGAAATTGTCTGGATTTTAATCTTTTAATTTTTCAATAACATCAAATAACTAAGATTAGGGCTATGAGTCCCCCTAAATTTTAGTCCTCATTCAGTTTCACTGTATCTCACAGACCTCTAAAGAGCTATCGCCTTTCTTATTTGCTGTTACTGAAGTATTTCTCTTAACGAATTTTTCTCTTACCATCGGCCTGTACTTCTGTATATCTTGAGAGGTGAGATCTAGATCTACCACAAAGACAGTATCACCTATCTCAGCCTTCTCGAGTGCTCTTGTTACAGCCTTTTCATGATCGATGACTACCTCGACCTTTTTACCTATCGAGGTGACTCCCTCGTATATGTGTTCAACCATATCCCCGAGTTTTCGCCCTCTCAACTGGGTTCGATTCGGATCTCTGGAAGTAAGTCCACTAATTTATCTGCGAATTCAGGAGTAGATGGAATCTCTGATAAATCTCCTAAATCTAATGTTATCTGAACAACTTGGAACGTTGTAGGTATGTTAGGTCATCTGAACAATCTTTTATCGACTATTTCAACATCCTTGAGCTCTTCTTCTACTATCTCTGCGATAGTACTCGCTTTATAATCAGTTAAACTCATGTTATCACCCTTTTGATTTTTGGAAAGAAAATATCAACCTTCTATACGGAGTTCTCTTTACTGTGTTGCAGTCCTCTGAAATCTGTATAACTTAACCTATTTTCCACATATTCGGAAGAATACAGCCCAACGACGCTAAACTTGTAGATATTGTAATATCCCTCTTTGTTATAATAAGTTGCATCTATATATTAACTATATTCTTGATGGTTAAAGACCAAAATTTTATATCGGTTTCGATTTCTATATTAACTTGATGAGAGGATTATTCATAGGAAGATTTCAGCCTTTCCATAAAGGCCATTTGGCAGTGGTCGAACAGATGGCAGAGGAGTGTGACTCTATAATCATCGGGGTGGGCAGTGCTCAGAAGCAGAGAGAGAGCTATGATCCACTTTCAGGAGGTCAACGTATAGATATCATAAATAGAGTATTAGGAAATAGACTTTCGATACCCTTTGAAGTATATCCTATCCCGGATATCAACTGTTATCCTGCGTGGGTCCATTATGTAAAATCCATATTACCTGATTTTGATCGTGTTTATGCTAATTCATCAGTGGTCTTGGATCTTTTTGAGGAGACCAGGACCGAAACGGTAAAAATAAAAGAGGTCAAGAGAGACGTATATTCGGGTACAGAGATCAGAAGAAGGATATCAGAGGGTGAGGAATGGATCAATCTTGTACCTGAAGAAGCAGCTGAATATCTGGAGGAGATAGATTTGAAAAGTATTATTGAACCGACTATAGGGAGAAGTTCAGAAACTGAGAAAAAAGTAGCCCATCTATTGACGAAAAATCATTACACTCTGTCTACAGCAGAATCCTGTACTGGGGGTTTGATCGCCCATCGTTTGACTAATGTCCCTGGTTCTTCGATGTATTTTTTAGCAGGTTTAGTGACCTACAGTAACGAGGCAAAGATTGATTTATTAGATGTGGATGAAGATGTTTTGGAGAGTAAAGGTGCGGTGAGTGCTGAAGTAGCTCGTCAGATGGCCGAGGGAGTCAGGAAAAAAAGAAATGCAGATATCGGTCTTGCTACGACTGGTATAGCGGGTCCCGGTGGGGGTACTGAAGAGAAACCTGTTGGTACGGTGTTCATGGGTTTGAATCATAAAGGTGGAACTGAAACTAAAAAACACCATTTTTCAGGTAATAGGTGGCAAGTGAAGGATCAGACATCAGAAAAAGCATTACGATGGGTTATTGACCATTTAGAATAGTCAGCTTTTATTCTCTATCTCTTTAGCGGCTTTCGAGACAGATTCTACCACTCTGTCTAAATTTGCTTTAGAGCTTACTATAACCGAAAGAACCAATTTTTGACCTGCATTTATCATGATAATCCTTCTGTCTTTGGATTCTATAGTGACCTTTTCTAAAGGTTCACGATCTAATTCGGAGTTTGCAGTCTTAGCAGCCCCCATGACTGTAGCACACATGATGGAAAATGTATTTTTACTAATGTCTCCAGGTAGGTTTGAAGCGATATGGGTCCCATCCTTGTCTAAAACTGCAACCCCTCGTGCCCCCATCCGGTCCAAAGCCTTCAATATCCCATCTAGATCTTCACTTGTAACCATATTTCCACCGTTTAAAATTTAACACTTATCTCAAAAACGCATTCCTCGTCACCAATACTTTCACATTTTTTTTCTTTTACTTCTACAATGTTTCCAGTCCCTTCCTCATAGATTATTGCCAACATACCCCGTAATCTATGGCATGTCTGGCTATTTGAATTTTCTTTTACTTCTATACATCCTTTGGCCTTTGCCTCTGATTGTCCTAGTTCTATCTCTTCAACCCATCCTCTAGCCTTGATGAGTTTGGCAGCTTTGACTTTAAAATCATCTTCGGGCTGAACTACCTGCATAATACCTTCTCCTATGACCTTTCCTTCCCGGAAAAATAATCCTTCATAGGCGGTCGACATCACTTCTTTATAGAAGGTGGCTATTTTTTGCAGTTCTTCCTGAGATAATTTTACAAATTTCATTTACTTCAACTCGCATTAAATGAGACCTCTTATCTGCATTCAGGGCACAGCAATTCGCTGTTTTTAGAGACCAGTTTATCTGAATATACATTGCAATTTTCACAATAACCGGATATCTCACGTTCTTTTGGTTCTCTGTATTCATCTATTTCTTCGGGGAACTGTATCCTAGCATATTCCCTGGTAATATCCATCAGAGCAGGAGATAGTTCCAAGATGTCATTCTCGGTGATCATCCCTATCATATCCCCACCTTTAGTAACTGGCAATCGACGGATGCCACGTTCGGCCATGATCTTGGCACAGTCTAGAATGGTTTTATCCCCTTCGATGGTGTGAACGGGTGTAGACATTATCGCTTGTACTGTTACTTCCGAGGGTTTTAATCCCTCTGCAACAGTATCTAATACGATATCGTTTTCTGTGACTATCCCCTCTATATCTTCATTTTCATTCAAAACGATAAGACTGCCAACATCAGCGTCCTTCATCAGTTGTGCAGCCTTCCTTACGGTTTCATTCTTTCTGATTATTATAGGGGTGACCGACATCACATCTTGAATCTGGACATCCGGATGCTCTAAAGTCTCCATTTTATCCCATAAGAGTATAAAGGCTATAACTGTTTAAATTTTTCGAAAGAAAATATATGATGTAATGTTTAAATCAAAATCATAAAAGTTTGTCAATTTTTCCTTAGTGAAAGATACCTAAATAAAGAGATGAATCAAATTGATAATATCCATAATGATTTTTAATCAATAAAATCCAAAGTTCTCGCTTACTCGCTTATATTCATCTAAAATACTTATATATGCATTGAATATACCATCTAGGTTAACATGGAGTTCGAGCTGGAAGCGGTGCTCTCCTTCAGTGGGGAGATAGAAGATATTGAAGAGGATATCGATGAAGTGATCAAGGAGGCCAACGAAGACCTTTTGAAAAGAGGGATACCACAAGGGGTGGAATCCCAGGGAGCTTCTATTGTAGATTACAGTATCGAAGATGCAGACCTTCACTTGAAGATGGTCTCCGATAGATATGTTAGAGCCCATGATGGACTCGTAAGATTAAGGAAAAAATTGAGCAAGGATATGGGTATGAAACATCACGTTGGAATAAGGGATATTAAAATAAGAAGATATCAGGTACATTTCGTGCTGGAGCAGGAACCAAAAGATCAGATCGAATTACCATACACTGATGAGATAAAGATAGAGGGGAATGATTGTACGATATCCGTCGCTAGTTTGACGGAAGACCAGCTTCGTAGAAATTTTGTAGATCGGATAATCAACCGTGTTAAAGAGAAAGTCCATCATCAGTATTATGAAGGTAAGGAGGAGAAATGGGAACTGGTTTGGAGGTCTGAGAAGAAAGATATAGTTTGGAATGAAGATCCTACAAAGGTTATGGAAGAGAGAGGGTGGATCAAGAAAGGTCCAACCAAAGGGAAATGGTTTTACAGGCCTGAAGCAGCAAAGATATTGAAAACTATGGGGGATTTAGCAGTATCAGAAGTTCTGGAACCACTTGGTTTCGAAGAAGTTATTGAAAGTATGATGGTGCCCTTCGACGTTTGGATCGATACCGGTCATATGGAAGGAATCCCTAACGAGGCCTACTATCTCTCAGAGCCTAAAACACGAGATCCTGCTGAGTGGGAGGAGATAGTCGATGAGATCAAGATTTCTCGAGAGGTTCCTATAGATAAGTTAGATGATATGACAACTGCCCCTCGCGCAGGAGTTTGTTATGCACAGTGCCCCGTCATCTATTGGTCTCTAAAAAACTGTACGATCTCTGATGGCAGTTTACCGGTGTTAGTTTATGATCGAACCATTCCAAGTGCTAGGTATGAATCGGGAGGACGACATGGTATCGAAAGGGTAGACGAATTCCATAGGATAGAACCTGTTTATATCGGTACTAAAAAACAGTTGGTAGATTTGAAAGAGAAACTTATCGAGAGATACACTCATGTATTTGAAGAGGTCTTAGAATTAGAGTGGCGGATGGCAAATGTAACTCCATTCTATCTTCAACAAGCGGGAGAGGAAGAGGAAGATGGAGGAACAGAATTGGGAACTGTTGATTTCGAAGCATATTTACCTTTCCGCGGCGGTAGAGAGAAAAGCGAATGGCTGGAATTCCAGAATCTTTCGCTTTTCAAAAAGTATACAGAATCGTTTAATATCAAATCTCAAACTAAAGAACTATACTCTGGCTGTACGGGGATCGGTCTCGAAAGGTGGACGTCTGCCTTTTTGGCGCAGAAGGGATTAGATCCTCAAAATTGGCCGAAAAAATTCGTTAAAAGATTCGGAGATATGCCCGAAGGTATCGAAGTGCTGTAGCTCGAATCTCCTCGAACCAACCAAAAAGTAGTTATATTAATTATATTTACTTGCAATTTACCTTACCGACGTAACTCGGTATGATAAGATTTAGAATCCTCAAAATTCAAGGAGAATAACCATGGCTAGACAAAAATCCAGGCGTGCAGGAAGACGTGTCAAAGACAAATGGAAATCAAAGAGCTGGTATAGAATAGTGGCTCCAGATATGTTCGACGGGGCTATCGTTGGAGAGACACCTGCTGCCGAACCGGAAGAATTGTTAGGACGGACTGCTTCGATCAGTATGCAGGACTTAACAGGCGACTTTTCTAAGGTTCACATCAAAGCAGAATTTAAAGTAAACGGTGTAAGAGGCGGTGAATGTGTTACTAGATTCATCGGCCATGATATGACCAGTGATTACATAAGAAGGTTGACCAGGCGAAGACGGTCAAAGATAGATTCAGTTTTCGATATGCGGACGAAAGAAGGTTATCAGGTAAGGATAAAGATCTTATCGGTTACCGATAAAAGGATAAATTCATCTATTAAACAATCTCTCAGAAAAAAGATGGAGGAGATATTGACGGAGGTCGTACCGAAGTCAACATTACCAGAACTCGTCAGCAAGATGATCTTCAGTAATCTGGCTAAGAAAGTTAAGAAAGAGACCAAAGAGATATACCCACTCAAAAGGGTCGAGATACGCAAGTCGGAGGTTCGTTCTGTCCCCAGCGACGAGGAACTGGACGAAAAGATCGTAAGCGAGGAAGAGCTGGAGAAGGAAGCTGAGGAAGAAGCCGAAGAGAAACCTGAAGAAGGATCTGAAGAGGTCGAAAAAGAAGTAAAAAAGAAGACCAAACCCGAGGTCGTCGAGGAGTTCCAGGATATAGAGGGCGTAGGTCCGACCATGGCTGAGAAATTGTACGATGGCGGGTACAAATCCGTTGAAGAATTGAAGGAAGCCAGCCAAGAAGAATTAACCGATGTTGAAGGAGTAGGTCCTGCATTCTCTGAAAAGATAATCAACGCTCTTCATCAAGAGGAATAATAATATTTTGAACGCAAAGTCGGGGTAGCTCAGCCTGGCGGAGCGCTAGACTCATAGGGAATGACAAAAGCGTTCCAGTATAAAAAAGATTAACAGGTATTCTTCCTGGGAAATCTAGAGGTCGCGGGTTCAAACCCCGTCCCCGACATTTTTTTCTTTTGTTTTTAGAGGAAGGGGTTTGAACGGGTGTTTACGTCACGAGTTAAATTTTGTATTATTTTAACGAGCAGTTAGGAAAACGAAGTTAGAGAGTTTTTCTGAGCAGAACCTATCCTGGGATATTCTCTTGTTAGTTAAACTGTTTAACGGTTATTTGATTTGAAACCGGATCAAATATCACAACTTTCGCTGGGTCTGGCTGTATATCACGCATCTTCTGATATTCCGTCTGGTCCTGCCATGTTGAAGAGTTTATCATTATGGTTCCGTGATAATCTTCAACCTGTGTTCGGTGGATGTGGCCCGTAACGAAGATATCTGGTAATTCATCTATCACAAGTAGGTCCTCACTTTCAGGGGCGATTGGTGTTTTTTCACCATAAGACGGTACTAGATGTCTCCTTTTCATCATCTCTTTCATAGCGGTAACAGGATGATCTGTGTCTACCTGATTCAGCTTATCTGAGAGGTCGTTAATGCTCCTTCCATGATATAACAATATCTTCAAACCCTCTATATCGATAAAAGCTGGATTTCCATAGAAGAGAACGTTTTCAGGAAACATCTCCTGAATATCTTCGGGTAAACACGGTTGTGGTTCTGGATTCCTAACGATGTCGTGATTACCAGGAATCGTTACGATCGCTATGTCGTCTGGTAGTTTTTTTACCATCCTTGCAAATTCTCTATACTGGTCATAGATGTCGACGATCTCTAGCTCCTCCTCTTGATTGGGGTATATACCGATACCATCGATGAGATCTCCGGAGACGATAATATATTTGATATCTCTAGCCTTTTCATCATCTGAGTTCACCCAATCCACGAATCGGTTCCATTCATCCTTTAAGAATGTATTACTACCGACATGAACATCACCGATAAAGGCTATTTTACCGTCGAAACCATTTTTTGATCTCGAACGTATCTTTGGTACACCCGGCCTGATGATCTCTTCGATCGACAACGTAACATCGAAATCTTTTCTTTTTTCCCAAACACTACCTATAGCCAATACGACTTCATCTTCCAGAAGATCTTTCTCGTAAGCAGGGCTTCCGGAGGAAACGAATCCCCGCATGGTTCCTGTAGGGTCTTCTAATTTCAGTATTTTATTTCCATTATTGGTTTTGTATATGTCCCCTACTATGGCCATGACTTTTGCTTCCCCCTCCCTTTTTTTTGCTGAAGCTATATCTAGGGTTCCGTTACTTTCTCTTCTTTTAGATAAGATGGAACATAACTTTTCATAGCGGCTGTTAAAATATTTTGTAAAATCGTCTATAACTCCGGTACAAGTAGAATTTCCCGTTATATCGTTTATCACTTCTATATTTTTAGAGAGAGTAGCTGAATCCTGTATTTTATTCTGTACTTCACCATCCTCTACCTCAGTAGAGGTTTCAGATGTTTTTCTAAATCCACCGTTTTCCTCAACAAATGATTCGATGGTATCCCTACCGATGGGGAATGGTAGGTTGGTTTTATCTTCCAAAATATTCTCCATGATAGAGTTTGGATCATCCTGTTTTTCGAGGCATTCCAAAGCCCCTGGAGATAACAATGTATTTTTTTTTGTAATCTTTCGAAGTATTTCCTCGTGCATCCCTATCATCAATATACATCGAACAAATGATAGATAAGTCTTTTTAAATCTATTGTAACAATATGAAAATAAGTGAATTTTAGGATGATGGGATGGGAGCGAGTCTAGATCACCATTTGATCCATATATCTTCTATTGGTCTTTTAGGTACTTTGAGAACTCCATCTTCATGATAATACTCGACATCCCTCTTACACTCAACAACTTCTGCTTTTTCGGATGGATAACCCAACCCCACGAGGTATTTTATCTCGTGCTCTTCAGGGACGGGTAAAATCTTACTAAGTTTTTCCCGGTCTATACTCCCCAATATGCAGGACCCTAACCCCTCTGAATACGCTGTTAGACATATGCTCTGAGCAGCGATACCCGCGTCAATATCCCATCCATGATCTTTCTTTTTTATAATCGCTATATATGCCCTCGGCATCTCCGATTCTTCAGGTTCCCATTCGAGATATCCGGCCCAGTTGGTGCATGAGAAAATTTCTTTCAGCCTTTTCGTGATGGTTATGAATTTTAGAGGTTGTTTATTTGCGGCAGAGGGCGACAATCTCCCAGCATTTACGCATTTTTTTAAAATTTTGTTGGGGACTGTTTTATCTTCATACTTCCTAATACTTCTCCTACCTTTGACCGCATTATACATATCCATCTTACCACAGCTTAATCATACATGTCTTTTATATGTTTTACTTCAAAATTTTACTTCAAAAAGCTTTACCTGATCAAGATTCATCCGATACAAACCAAACTCTTTTATAGGTTGATGAGACTACAGGATAAGTGATACCATTATTGGTTCCACATGGTGAGAAATATGGACGATAGCGAAAATGCCCTTTCGAAGATTTTGAGCTTGACGATATTATTTTTACTTGTAACTGGCGTGTTGGTTCCGGTTATGAGTGGACATTCTGAAACAGACCTAGATTTTGACGCGGATTCGGAGAACAGCCTAGACAGCATGCAATTGACATCCGATGATGAGTGGGTAATCGATGATATGGTCTATATCAACAGTTCTACAGAACTAGACTATGATATAGTTATCCAAGGTGATGGACATTTAAAAATAAACAGTTCTACATTGACCCTATTGATCGATGAATACAATCCTTTGGAGATAGAGGTAAAGAATGGGGGAACACTCGAACTATGGAACAGTACTATTACTACTCAATTGAGAGATGATGATGTTTTGAGACCGTTTATAAAAACCAATATATCCGCTCGTAACGATTCTAAGATAACGATGGAGGAGAATTCACAATTCAGATTCCCTGGTTGGATATATATCCAGGATTCCGAATTTGTAATGAAGAACTCTTCTTTTGATAGGATAGATGATGTACCTTTTACTGATCCGTTAAAAGTTGAGGATAATAATGACTGTCCTAGATTAACCGCCACTCAAAATTCATATTTATTGATAGAAGATTCCGAGATTAATGATTATTACAGGAACAGTCCATTGAATGACAGAGAGATGGAATGGAGGACTTTTAGGGACGAGATGAACGAGCAAGATGGTGAGTTTTACGAGGTTGGACCGGGAGAGGAACTCTTGATCGATGATGGATGGTATCTCCACGAACCCCCGTTCCGCGTGGGTGAATATAGATATGTGAACCCCTATGATAGGATAAGTACTCTTTATCTAGAGGTCAGATATGATACAGAAGATGAATACGTTGCCTCAAGTCCTTTAGAATACAATGTGAATGGTGATTGGAAAGAAGCGGTGGAAGTAGAATATACGGATACCTTTAAAAACGAACATAGCGATATCTGGGAAATGGATCTCGATCATTTTTATACGGGAGAACATGAAGGGGATGAATATTTCTTGAAAGATCTTGACGTTAGACTGAACAACCAAGATGTTTCCGGCGAAAACAAGTCGATCGAAGTAGAAAAGATCAATCTAGTTTCACAATACAACAATGATATAAATGTCAGAGATTCAGAGATGACGGTAATAAACAGCCATATCGATGTTGATTATACACCAGCTAATACAGATCCAAGAGAGGGCGAGTTCGAGAGTACTGATAATAACACTTGGATGCAGGATGCCAATCTTGAACGATCTGCTATCAGATTGATAAATTCTGACTTTGACTCCTATGGTGTATACCCGCAAGATGAATGGAATCCGGAAGAAGCAGATCCTTTCCTAATCGCCGATGATACCGAGGATCCTGAGGGTTCTAGAAACAGGACATGGTACTATAGATGGGTCACTGTAACGGCGGTAGATGCTGCCGGGACCCCACTTCCAGGAACGTCTATAGACGTGAATCTAGATGAACGTTACAAAAATGTGTCTGAAGCTCTTTATGAAAACGTTCAAGATAAGAATATTTTTTATAATAACATTGAGGCCTGGGAGTATATGAACACTACATGGGAGGAATATTAC